>CAIOHY010000303.1 GCA_903858205.1 uncultured Cellvibrio sp. | reverse complement strand
TGGTCGGCGGGAACGAGATCCTCAAGGATCACCATTTCCAGTGTGTGTTGGCGCGGCGTGGGTTCTTTGAGCATGGCAGTCTTCACGGAAAAATAGCCTGCCATTAAATGAAAACCCCCAGCGTTTGAACTGCACCCCAAAAGTTGGACACAACCGCTGGGGTCAATTGAAGGACTGAATTCGGTATTGCACCGGACTCAGTCCTTTTAGTTTTAGCTTAATCCGGTCGTGATTGTAATACCGTAAATACGCTTTCAGCTCCTTTATAAAAAACGTAACCGATTCAAATCGCTTGCCGTGGAAAAACTCTGTTTTTAGTATTCCAAAAAAGTTTTCCATTAATGCATTATCAAGGCAATTTCCCTTTCTCGACATGCTTTGCTCCAAGCCATGCTCACGCAACGTTCGCCTGAACGCCGGCATTTGATAATGCCAACCTTGATCGCTATGCAATAGCGGCTTCTGCGTTGGAGTTAATCGCTTCAATGCATTCTTTAACATGGTACCCACCAGATCATAGGTTGCGCGCGTTTGAATTTGGTACGCAATCACCTCACTGTTATACAAATCCAGTACTGGCGACAGATATACCTTCTCGCCATTCACATTGAACTCAGTAACGTCCGTCACCCATTTCTTGCCCGGCGCATCAGCGCTGAATTCACGCGCCAGTTGGTTGGGGGCGACTTTACCCACAGCGCCCCGGTAAGATTTATAACGCTTGGGGCGCACTATCGACTTTAAGTTCAACTGCTGCATGAGCTTTTGCACTGTCTTGTGGTTTATCAGATAGCCCCGCTTTCTCAGCGTTACCGCAATGCGCCTATAGCCGTAGCGCCCCTTATGTCGATCATAAATCTGCCGGATTAACCGCTTAAGCCCGCGATACTTCTCCATAACGACGATTTGACTATTCCAGTAATAAAAGACACTGCGCGGCAATTGCGCAATACGGGTTAAGTCACCGAGCCGGTAATCTCCCCTTAATCCTTTGATCGCCCTGGCTTTGACTTTTGCGCCAAGGTCTCTTCCCGGATTAAGGCATCCAACTTTTTTAAATAGGCATTCTCCGCCTGCAGATATTCAACCTCGCGCAGCAATTCCTTGGAACTCAGTTCAGACCAAGGCTTGCTGGCAATTTGTGGGTCGGTCGGATTCTTTGACGTTTTCATGGCAGGGCGTCCAGGGTGGTTAGATAAGGCAATAGTGCCGCCTTGATTGTAGCGCTGTTCCCATACCCTAATCGTGGATGCCGATGGAATCTGAAAATGCAGCGCCGTCTCGGGTGCTGACGCCTGATGTTGACGTTTATAGTTGAGCACCGTAAGTTTGAATTCGGTGCTGTATTCCCGATGTTGTTTGCACGGCGCCAGTGCGGCTGCACCGTAACGCTGATACATCGATACCCAATCCCGAAGCTGGCGCGGGCAAATAGCGAATACAGCAGCGATTTGTTGCTGGCTATCGTTTTGGGAAAGGTAGGCGTTGACAGCCTCCAGCTTAAAATCTCGCGAATATTTAGACATAAAAACTGCACCTTACTCAGTTGGACGGTGTGTCCAACTTTTGGGGTGCAGTTCACTCGCGCAAGTGGGGGATTTTTCCGATCAAGGGAATTGCACTTTTATACCTTGGTGCCCCAAAGATCATATTCATCCGAGTGTTCGATCAATACATTGACCAAATCACCGGGTTTTACATTTTCTTCGCCATTCAAATAAACACAACCGTCGATT
>CAIOHY010000302.1 GCA_903858205.1 uncultured Cellvibrio sp. | reverse complement strand
CATCTTAATTACGACAGCTCCGCGCTTCAGATATTCACTTTTTCCGGCGGGAAGGATGCTAGCGCTTGGAGGTTAACATCAAGACCTAATAGCTTGACACTTAATAATATTCTTAACTACTCTGACGTGGCATCTTACATTGATAGATACCTAAGCAATCAGTAGGCCGTGTTTCGCCGAGCCAAGTGGCAATGAGTTTGCAGGTTGGTCGGAAGCAAAAATTTAATTGCTGTAAACAAATGGCGCTTGGTTACGCAGTGCCAATTTCACACGAGTACAAACAGAGCAGTCCAAAGCACAGAATTCATTTAGTGCAGAGTAATGGTCGTGCGCTTTGCGCTGCTCTCTTGCGTATCGAAATTGTTAACACTAATTCTGCTCCGCGCTGGTGAACGGGTGGCCGATGATCCTCCTTTACCATCACGCCACTCGTCCACTTTGCGTTTCATTTCATGCTTGGCCGCTTTTCGTTTAGCCTTTTCGGTTTTTGCATGCACACCACCTTTGCTCATAATGGGGTGAAATGCATGGCCGTTGCGTCGCTGCTGTTTCTTACCTTTTACGTTTTTGTCTTCTTGCTGATTGGGCATGATTGCCTCCTGTTAGTTGGCTAGTAAAAACGATTTCCCGCATTTTTGTTTAATTCAATTTTTACAGGCATAGAAATCCCTTAAGTGACTTTTTTAAAAAATCACTTTGCGTTACTAAAAAAATTAAACCTTCGAGTTGGCTTTTTAAATCGCAGAAAAGAAAAAGCCCTGATTAGTTTCCTAATCAGGGCTTTGGTGTTGCGCCTGACTGGAAGGTTTTGTTATCACCTTCCAAGTCTGAATACTCGAAAGGTTGTTAGCGGTTGGTAAAGCTCGCGTAAGTCATCATTGAGTACTCCATAAGTTGTGACAAACAAGTTGTCGGGTTGAAAAGCAAAGCGTTTTTAGCACCTTGGAAATTGGGCGCGATAATACGCCGATTTTTTGAGCTGTCAATAATGGTACCTAATTAATTTTTTATGGACTTGTTGAAAATTCTTTAGGATTTTTTTGAGTCTATTGCTGAATGATTTTCAGCGCATTTAATCTATTTGATATCATACCCACTCAACCCCCCAATCGCCTCCAACGCCAATTGCGCGGTATCGCGGCCTTTTAAATTCATCGCGATGAGAATTTTTTTGCCGTCGCGGGTGAGGGCGATAATTTTGCAAATCTCTTGATAACCCTCCGCGCTTTGCCCGCGTGCGCTGACGTCGATATAGAGTTTTTTGATATCGGCGCGGGGGATTTGGTCGCGGCCGATGGCCATTCCCAGCCAGTAGCGTTCGCTGATCAGGCCGTTGTGATCCAGTTGTACATACAGGCTGGTGAATAACCATTTAAGGCAGATATAGATGATCAGCACACCGACCAAGGTAAATATCCACACCATGAACGCAGGGGCTTCGGATTCAAAATGCATCAAGATTCCCGCGCCCGCAAAAAATAATCCGCATACCAAACCAACGAGGTTATTGCCCGCTGCCCTATGCAACATGGGGTAGTGCATGCGCACGCCGCCGGGTATTTGTTGGATATTGGCGACGGCTTCGATATTGGCTTCGCGCTCTTCATTGAGCTGCGGATGATTTGCGCTCAGCGGTGAAGCGGTGCGGGATTTTTCACCGGTGGCGAAAACAGGGATTTCAAATTGGCGATGCAAATCCACGCCCGGCAAATCGGCATTTAATTCCAGGCGCCAGAAGCGATAGTCGTCGGAATAGGTTTCCGAGGCGGGCAGTGCGGCGGGTACATTAAAACCCAGCGCGAGGCGTGTGCCGCCCGTAGCGCTGGGTTCACTGTGAGCGAGGCCGTTGGATTGCCAGAGAATGTTTTCACTGCGGCTGCGACTTTTGCCGCTGCCGGTAGCGTAGCTGCGCACGCACTGCAGATTAACGGGGAAACGTTGCTTTGGGTTGTAGGCGATGGGTACGTCTATTGTGCCGCCGACTTGCCCACCCAGACTGCCTGGGTAGGGGTCGAGCATCAGGCGCAATAGCCCGAAGCGGCGCCAGCTAAGGGTGTATTTGATCGCCCACACCAGCAGATAAATTCCGGCGAGCGGGAATATCAATGCGATGAGGACGAGCTTGTTGCCCTCGGCCCATTCTTCTGGAACAGCAAGTGTTGCGGGCAAGGAGATCAGGTTCCAGATAAGTGCGAACACCCATATTACCCAGAGGCTGCTTTTGGAATCGCAGGTGACTTCAGGGCTGGCCCATTCCTGTTGCCCAAGCCAGGGTTTGCTGGCGCTCTCAGGGTGGTCAGTAGCGCCGACTTTGGCTTTGAGTGTGAATACCATCAAGCCTATGCCCACGCCGCCAAACACCAGCACAAAAATCATCTTGAAGCCGAGCAGGTTCCAGCGTAGATCGCGGTTGAGTACGGCATCGCCGGGATCATTTGGGTTAACCCACGCAGGCACCGGCTGACCCATGCGGTGCGCCAATTCCAGGTGCCGGGCGAGACCTTGTTGGAAATCGCCGATATTGTCGCTGCCACCCATAATCGCTACGCGCTCGCTGGTGTAATTCTGCGCCTGATAGCGGTAGCTGTAGCGGGCGATGGCTTGGTAGGTGTCGTCGTCATCGTTTACACCGGCACTTTGCAGTTGAGCTTCTACCTGCGGCCAGCTTTTCATGTCATGCCATTCGTAAAGGCTCGGGATAACGCTGAAAATGAGTATGCCAAGCCCGCCGCTCGCAAAGGGCAAGGCGAAGAGCAGCACTAACAGACGGCCTTTGGTGGTTTCTTTCATGTCCCTGTTGATCCATTTTAATTAACGTGGAGCAGATTTTAGCGGTTGGATCTGCCGCTGTATTGATGGTTTTGAAAAATCGTTCTAAAAAGATACGTAAACGTTTACAGTGATTTATTGGAAAATATGTAACCGTTTCTATTGTCAAAAAGAATGTTTTTATCACAATAACCAGCGAAAAACGGTGTTTTTTCCATTGACGCTTTACTGCTTGAAGCGCACCATTTGCAACCTCTAACAAATAAATAGCAACCAGCTGTTTGAACGCTGCCGATGGATATCATCACGGCAGTTGCTGATGGCCCAGGGTAAAAAAAACGATAAACCCGCCGTCATCACGCAGTAATTCCGAGTTTTACCATCACAGGATGATTCCCAACAAAGCTGTCTTAACAGCTAACTAGTGCATGCCTTTGCGGGCATTGCCTATCGGTTCTTTCGGTCACTATCGATTCCCTGTTGCCCTTGGCAACTTGATTCCAATAACAAGACGTATCGACGACTATCAAGGTAACCAACATGAAATCTACGACTATTACTCGTCGTATTGGCCAGTAGGCGTTTTTCGCGGCTGCCACTACTCTGCTTACGTGTGCCGTGCAGGCGCAAACCCTGGGTTCCAATCTGGCGGTGACTGGCCCATCTGCCGGTGCCGATGGTTCCGGTTTTGATAACACCAAATTAGTGCGCGATGGCAGCACAGCGACTGTCTCGGTCGCGAGTGGCACCAGTAATCAGCGTGTGTCGATCAAGTGGGGCAGTGCGGTCAGGTTTAACACTGTGATCCTGCGTGAAGCAGGCAGCAAAGTGACGACCTGGAGCCTGGTGGATAACGATACCGGCACAGTCCTGGCGACAGGTACCGGAATTGGAGCGCAGCGCGTGGTGAATATCGCCAGCCGCAGCACCAAAAAAATTAACCTGATTGTGAATGCGACCAGCGCGCCCGGCATCGCGGAATTTGAAGTTTATAACGCGACGGGTACTGCATCTTCAACGCCAGCGTCCAGTGTTGCGCCATCAAGCGTTCCGGCATCGAGCAAACCGGCGAGCAGCTCGTCAAAGTCTTCAGTGGCACCAAGCAGTACGCCCGCATCCAGCAGCCGCTCTTCAATCGCGCCAAGCAGCGTGCCTGCGTCTTCGGTAGCGCCGAGTAGCATTGCTGCTTCTAGCATTCCGGCGTCGAGCAAATCGAGCAGCAGTGTGTCATCGGTTGTCGATAACGGCAGCATCAGCGCTGACTGTATTCGCGTAGCGACTAACCCGTCGGTTAACTGGCGCGATACCTCGTTGAAAACCGATCAGGAAATTGTGTCCTGTTTGTCGAGAACTTTGGGTAAACCGGTTGGCTACGGTGAAAATGCCAAAGGTGGATTTGATCCGAATGGCAAAAGCAAACTCACCGTCATCACCAAAAATTCCAGCGTGTCAGTTGAGCAACAAATTCTCAACGCGATTACCGGCGAAGAACATAATTGGATTGTGTTCGATAAAATCCAATTCGCGCAGCCGCACGAAATTGGTATGTACCGTTTAGGTTGTAGCAACCCGACGGTGCAATCGATTCTTGGTGCAACAGAAGCAGAGTGTGTGAACTACACGCAATGGTGTGCAAAAAATGGTGTGAGCAGTGCGAATTGTGTAACGCAATTTTTTAATGTGGCGATGAATAAATCCAATAATCCGATTCGCAATCCGGTGATTGGTTCGAACAAAACGATTGATGGTCGCGGCAGCGAGGCTTACTTCCTGTTCAGTGGTTTTGCGATTGGAAAAGACCAGACCGGCACGCCAACACAAACTGCCAACAGCGTGATCATGACCCATCTGAAATTCCAAGGCGCTGGCCATACGGAAGACCACTACTGCGATCCGGATATGATTCGTTCTACGGGCGCATCAAAAGATATCTGGATTCATAAAAACACATTCGATACCACAGGTGACTCCGCGTTTGATGTCAAAGTCGGCGCACACAATGTCACTATGTCGTTCAACCGTTTGGTAAATGTAAAACGCGCAGTGTTGCACGGCTCCAGCGACAGCCACACCATCGACAAACAAATCACCACCACCATGCACAACAACGCGTTTGTCACTACCGATGACAGTTACAATTTGTTAGGCAACACCTTGCGTCGCGTGCCTTTGTTGCGCCACGGTAAAACCCACATGTTCAACAACGTGTTTGTGAATTATCGCAACCAGATTTTAAGTTTGCGTGTGGGCGCGAGTGCATTGATGGAAGACAGTGTGTTTGTCGTAAATGCAATTCATCAGGAAAAGAGCACAGCACAATTATCGCTCGCGGAAATCAGCGCAAATCTGTTTAAAGATATCAGCGGCGGCTCCTTCCGCAATGATCGCAACCTGCTCTGGTTCAGTGATGCTGCCTGCAATTTAACTGCATCGACACAAACTGCGCTGACTGCGACCAACGGCACAGTCGCCAATTTGGCCAGCAACTACAACGCAGCATCACAAGCTACCATCAATAGCTGGCGCTTCGCTGCCGGTCAGGAGCTGGTAGATTACGTGAGCGCGACTGCAGGCAAGTACGGCCAGATCCCTTACAACTCACCAATCGCGGGCGACAAGTACTACGTGTTGGGATTGGGTAAGGTGGCTTGCCAGATTCGTTAGCTAGTAACTCGTTAAAACAAAAACGCCCGGCTTGGAAACAAACCGGGCGTTTTTGTAAATCGAATAAAATCGTAATTGCTTATTGTTCGTTAGCGGCTGCTTCTACAATTATCCGCTTTCCATCTTTTCTTGCCGGTGGCATTTTCGCAATTTCACCTTCAATCCAATTTTTTACGTCTTCGGTTAATTGCTTGCGGTCTTTGCCTTCCGTTGTAAAAGGCTCGCTGATCACCACACGAATAGTGCCGGGGTATTTTATAAATTGTTTGTGGGGCCAGCATTCGCCTGCATTGTGTGCGACGGCGATAATCGGTACACCGGCGCTGATGGCAATGTCGGCGCCGCTGCGGGCGTAGTTGCCAACTTGGCCAACAGGTGTGCGGGTGCCTTCAGGGAAAATTAAAAAATTATTTCCTTGCTGCAAACGTTCAATCCCTTTTTTCTTAATCTCTTTCAGCGCCTGGATTGGATTGCTGCGATCAATCGCAATAGGACGCAAGCTTGCCAAGCCCCAGCCAAAAAATGGGATGCGGAATAATTCTTTTTTGAGGATGGTGCTTACGGGGCCAAAATAATATTGCAGGAACAT
>CAIOHY010000301.1 GCA_903858205.1 uncultured Cellvibrio sp. | reverse complement strand
TCGATAGACCTATATCCCAAATCCATCCGCAATCTTGCGCCGTTGAAACCGTACAGGATGCGATGGGGTCTTCAGGCGAAGCGTAAGGAACTTGAACCGCGAGCGCGCTGTCATTGAACAGAATGTTGCTCTTCTCAACAAGGGGAATTTGATAGTGCTGCCCGATAAGCAATGAAGCAAAACCCGAACAATCAATAAACAAATCTGCTGTTATGTCGCCATGGGCTTTGGTAACCAGCGCGGCTATATCACCAGTCTCGGTTGAATTAACGTGCAACACATGATCAACAATATGCGTCACGCCCAAACGATTAACACAATGCTGCTGCAAAAATGCGGAAAATTTTCCTGCATTTAAGTGGTAGCCATAGTTTACGTTTCCGGCGAACTCGGGTGTGGTAAGTTGTTTGGGCGCAAGATGCAAATCTGACAAACGACTTTGTGCGCAAACTGCATCTGCAAAACTGATGTCAGACGAAAACGGCAACCAGTGTGCCGCCAAGTTAATCTCATTATTACCTTCCGGAAGAGTGAAGGGATGATAATAAGATGAACCATCTTGCCTGGCCCAATTGGTAAATTTTGAACCCTGTTTAAAACTCGCATCGCATTCGCGAATAAATTCCGTTTCTGACACGCCAATTTTTTTGAGCGTATTACGCATTGAGGGCCAAGTGCCCTCACCAACACCAATAGTGGCAACATCCGGTGATTCAATCAGCACCAACTCGATGCCATTGTCTTTATCAACCAGATGTTCCGCAGCAATAATGCCCGCCGTCAGCCAGCCTGCAGAACCACCGCCTACAATCACAATTTTTTTTATCGCGTGCTTGGCGATACTCTCGCCGGCGTTTTCAGTAAACATCAGTAACCCGCATAGCTTAAAGGATCAACAATAGTAATGATCAATGCTCTTCTTTGGTCGCAGCACAGTAATGATGAATAAAATCCACATGCACAGGCAGTTGATCAACTTTGTGGCGGGTGGACTCCCGTACCCGATTCAAAAATTGTGGCAACTCGCCCTCTGGCAAGGCATCCGCAAAGGGGTGATAAGTGGCCGGTAAAATACCTTGACCAAGCATCACTTGTATCCAGGATTCTTCGCCAAACAATTCACTATCACCTTTAAAAATCCGCCCGGTTTTTTTAAACAATTCAATTCTACGCTGCAAGGATTCAGGCAAGGTCATCGTTCGGCAGTGCTGCCAAAACGGGCTATCATCACGCTCGGTTACGCAATAATGCAAAATAATAAAATCGCGAATGCGCTCCACTTCAAGCGAGGTTTGTGCGTTAAATTCAGCCACCGCTTCCGGCAAAATACCTTCGTTTGGAAACAGTTGCAGCAGCCGCAATACGCTGCGTTGAATCATATGAATGCTGGTTGACTCCAGCGGCTCCAAAAATCCGCTCGACAAACCCAAGGCGACGCAGTTTTTATTCCAGTGCTGGGTTCGGGTACCGGTACGAAATTGAATGACGCGCGGATTATTGAGCGGTGCACCCTCAATGCTATTCAATAATTTTTCTTTAGCCTGTTCATCCGTCAGATAACGACTGCAATACACCAGACCATTACCCACACGATGTTGAAGTGGAATGCGCCAACGCCAACCCGCCTCATGAGCGATAGCCCGAGTGTAAGGTATAGGAGCACCCAGCGATTCGGTTTGTACGGCAACTGCCCGGTCACAGGGCAACCAATGACTCCAATCGATATAGCCAGTATGCAGCGCCTGCTCAATAAGAAGCGCACGAAACCCTGTGCAATCGATAAATAAATCGCCCGCGATCACCGCACCAGAATCCAGCACCAGGTCTTTAATAAATCCATTATGAGAATACGTATTTACCTTGGCAATTTTTCCTTCAATGCGTTGCACGCCGCGTTTTTCACTGTGCAAGCGCAAGAGTTGCGCATAGCGTCCCGCGTCAAAATGGTAGGCGTAGTTCAATCCATTGGACGGCAAAACCGCAAATTTATTTTGGCGTGCCGCCAGATGCTCCACACAATAATCGCCATAAGGAATATTGATTCCCCGCTGTAAACCCGCGAGCCAAAAATGGATAAATCCGCAGGCGTAACTGTCTTTTCCCGCCCAGCCAAATGAGTGAATGTAGCTATCACCCTGTGCGCGCCAGTTTTCAAACTGGATACCCAATTTAAACGTTCCCTTTACCGCCGACAAAAATTCGCGTTCGTCCAATTCTAAAATTTTATGCAAGTTGAGCAATGGCGGAATAGTCGCCTCTCCCACACCCACCGTCGGAATATCGTCTGACTCAATCAGGCAGATTTCGACCTGTTTGCCGAACGCTTTGGATAAGGTTGCAGCCGCAATCCAGCCTGCAGTTCCACCTCCGGCAATGACAACTTTATTAACGGGATTAGCGTTCACATTACACCTCTAACGTCGGGCGATTTATTCAAAATCGATAAAAATATTCGCAGTTAATCGCCCGGCAGTCAGATCACTGCTGATATCTTGCTGCGGAGAAATAAGACCTGAATGCAGTAAATTGCCGGGATAGATTGCCAATCGATTGGTTAAGTAATCGATGTGATGGTAGAGATCATAATTGTGATCGTCTTTACCAATATACATTTTTTCTGGTTCACCGAATCGCCGAATAAAGTCGTTTGCAATGCTGAAGTAGCGATCCTTATCAGCTTCACTTACTCGTTCAAGCTGCGTCGGAATATGCCGAAAGAAACCAGTGCCACCGTGCTTGCCTTCAGCCAAATAATGTAAGACCGCAAAAGAATAGGTGTTGGGTTTGTCAAAATGTGGAATGCGTTGCAGCAATCCCAGCGTACTGGACGGCTGGGTTACCAACGAGTAACAGGCTTGGGTGACTTTCAACTGCATATCAGCGGGAATGCCGTAGACTTCTTGAATTTTTTTCCCGATCAGCGCGACCACCGAATTAATATAATCCACCGGCAAGGGCGCGCGAATCCCCGGATACAAGTTGACTTCATCTTGAGTAAAACGCGTATTAGTGGCAGCGGCACGTATTGACCTCGCCTGATCGCGCGCAAAATCATCGATAACAATAATGGGCGTCTTGCTATTTCCGATTTGATAAAGCATGGGCTTGGCCAATGCATTTACAGAAAAATCTGCAGCAAATTGTTCGGTCTTCTCCATCGCAGTTGACGCTTGCGAAGGACAATAACTTTTTACAAATTCCTTATGGTAGGGAAGCTCATCTACCGACTGTTTTACTTGCAGCCGGATTCGCTCCAGAAAACTGTTTAACTCTGCGTCCGTCATTAAATCAACAATCGGGTGATAAGACTCGGGCATGAGCCCCTGCCCCAACATAACTTGCACCCAGGATGATTCACTGAAAAGATCGGGCCCGTATTTATAGATACGCCCGGTTTCACGGAAATGCTGCAATCGATGTGCGAGCGATTCGGGCACCGTCATTGACCGACAGTAACGCCAAAATTTGGAGTCAGCACGTTCGGTCACGTGATAGTGAAGGACAATAAAATCACGAATGTTTTCCATTTCTTGACGCGTCTGCTCATTGAACTCGTCAATGTCGGACTGATGCACCGCACCTGCGGGAAATAATTGCATCAGGCGAATAATGCTGCGCTGAATTAAATGAATACTGGTGGATTCAAGTGGTTCAATAAACCCGGCCGACAACCCAATCGCAACACAATTTTTATTCCAATGTTTACGGCGGCTTCCGGTTCTAAAAGCAATGACGCGCGGCTTTGTGAGCATCTCACCTTCAAGGTTAGCAGTGAGTGTGGCGATGGCCTCTTCGTCTGACCAATAGCGGCTACAAAAAACCAATCCATTTCCGGTGCGAGTTTGTAATGGAATACGCCACTGCCAACCCGACTCGTGCGCAATCGAACGCGTGTATGGCAAAAATTCGCCCGTTGATTCGGTCTGCACCGCAATTGCGCGGTCGCATGGCAACCAGTGCGACCAATCTTCATAACCCGTGTGCAAGGCTTTTTCAATTAACAATCCACTAAAACCCGTGCAATCGACAAAAAGATCTCCCGCCAAAATGGCACCCGATTCAAGCACCAGGGATTCGATAAAGCCATTGTCGTCACGCAAGCGAACATCGGCAATTTTACCTTCGACGCGCGTTACTCCATGTTTGGCGGAAAATTCACGCAGATATTTTGCATAGAGCGTCGCATCCAGATGGTAGGCGTGATTGCGTTCCTGATTCGGGTAGGTCGCAAATTTATGTTCGCGAGCGGCAAGATGCTCTGCACAGTAGTCACCTATAGGTGCCGCGATCCCCATGCGGGATCCTTTCAACCAAAAGTGATGGAACTTCGCCGCCCAACAATCTTTGCCTAGAAATCCAAATGAATGAAGATAATCCTGATTT
>CAIOHY010000300.1 GCA_903858205.1 uncultured Cellvibrio sp. | reverse complement strand
GCGCTGGGGTATTACTTTCCACGGCTTTATCCGGAGGCGGTTGCATGAGGGCAACCGCAACGCCGTCTTCAATTTTGGTCTGTTAAAAGTAACTTCAGTTTTATCTTGCCCTTGGCGGACGGAATTTTGGAGGGAAGCTCACCTCAAATTACTGTAAATCCTCTGGGCCAATTAAAAAGGACTTGAAGTCATAGCCTCGAATTTTCGGATTCCAGAAAAATTTCTCGGTATCTTGATGAAGGGGTGTTACTGGTAAGGTGGAAGCAGGCATCTCACCAGACCGTACTAACCCTTGGCTAACACGTCAAGATCGACATCAAAAGATCCTCTTGGGCTGCCGAACTCGCCTTTGTCGTAGATTATTGTTACTTTTCCAGTTGGTAGTGTTTTGTTCTTTTTTGCGTAATCGGTCAAGAATTTTCGCAAAGAAGTTCCACCAGCCGGAGGAACCACATAGCCACTGCCAGGGTAGTAACGTTTAGGCTTCCCCTTCAAAAAAGCAACGACCATGTTTTCGATCGCCGCGGAAAAAGGTTTAATCTGCGTTGTGTATAAAGTTTCACGGCGGCGCTGATTTGCTGCAATACGTCGAACGGCATCGGTCATTGACTTCAATACCGCCTCTTCGTCAAAGCTAACCGGTATGAATATTCGATTGATGTCATCAATCGCAACTTCAAGTTCGTTCGCTATTTCGAGGACTTGAGCGCCTATTTGCAACATGTCAACTGCGCTTAAGCCTCCTTTTCCAAGAACCTTAGAAATATATTCCGCTGGAAACAGTGTCAATAATTTTGCGGCCGCTTTGCTTGATTCATCTCCATCCCACGCCAATGCAAGCATTACGCCATCAGATTGACTCATGCCTTTAATTTGCAGGCTTTCAAAATCTATGGGGCCAACAAATCTTTCATCTTTTGCGACTGCATTGACCAACGACTTTAGGTCAGGATTGCCGCTGATGCTAACGACACATTCCGCGCCAACTTCAGAATCCCATGCCCATATTTCCGTTACAGTTGGTGCTTGGAAAATTCCCAATTCGGCAGCACCTGAATATGAGGGATTCGTGTTGTAGCCAGTTCGTAGAACTGGTCTTCCTTTGAATTCGACATATTTTGTCAAGGGAATATTAGGTTTTAATTCACTAACTGCGCGCAGGAACGCACGCTCAAAATCCGCCAAGTCACTCCAACCGCTTGCGCTACAAAAAGTTTTTGCTTTTTTAATTTGAGAGGCGCTGAAATCGACGTAGTCAGATGTCAGCAGTTCGTCGGTTTCAAGGTATTCGCCGTCTGCGATGCCCAAAATTTTGTGCCCCTCAAATTCATCGGGCACGATAATTTCTCCTTCTTCGTCATGGTTTGCTTGTACCCACTTATGCCTATAAGTACCAATCCGCCAAGTTTCTCCAGAAACCTTTGATAGACCTAAATAGTCCTTCCACGTCGAGACCATGGACGACACCTCACGTGACAAAAGCAGTGTTACTTTATCGGCCATTATGGACTTCAACAGGTTCGCTTAAAACTGCAGTTCCAGAGTAAATCGCTAACGGGGATTTACGAAGTATTCTGTTCAGCCTCTTTTCCGTTCTTAAAAAAACGCGTAAGGGGTAGTGGTTGTTGGCGCCGTAGCCGGAGATGTATACGCACGGAATATTCTGACCCCGGAGAACCCCCGCCAAACGTCGGTTTAACGTCACTCTCGCCTCGTGACCGCGACCGCTTAGGTTAAAGGGCGCGACCTTTGCCTCCTCCATGGCAGCACTCCGCACATGTATGCGTATCAACTCATAAAGTGCTCTCACCGCGGTTTTCAAAGTCACCTCAATTTTACGAAGACGTCGTTGGGCGTTGCGCCGCTCTCTATTGGAACCCTAGCATTGTTTTATGACTTCCCCACGATTCATGGCCTAGGGGAAGCTCATTTAACTCGGCTCGCGCCTCGCGCCACGACGGATAATTACGTTGCAGTAACGCCACAAATCGCTCGCTATGATTTGGCTCCAAAAGATGCGCTATTTCGTGAACGATCACATATTCGAGAAGGTCCTTTGGCTT
>CAIOHY010000299.1 GCA_903858205.1 uncultured Cellvibrio sp. | reverse complement strand
TGTCTGTGCATTGATTAGTGGCTGTTTGTGGTTGTAAGGATGTTTAGCGATCCTACATTAACTGCTAGTATTTCTCTATCTATCCGATCACCGCGTTGATGAGCTTTCTGTTTATGTTGAATTTTTCTGCAATTCCCGCCGAGTTACATGCCCAGGCCCAGCGCTACTGGGATCAGTTTGAGGCTGCGATCCAGCATCAGAACCTTCCGCATCCCCGCGCTCTGTTGCCTCTATCTGTGACGGAAGAGGAGTTTTCTCGCCAGTTGACGCGCGCGTTTGTGGCGAGTGAATTTATTGCCAAGACATCCGCTCAGCGGCCGCAGTATTTGATCGAATTAATACAGTCTGGCGAATTGTTTGAGTTGCAAACCGAGGCGCACTTGGAGAGGTTTGCGGCGGCGGTGAACGCGTGTAATAGCGATATGGAATTGGATAAGTGTCTGCGCCACCAGCGGCAGATGGCGATGATTCGGATTATCTGGCGCGACTTGAATCGCATTGCGGATATGCGAGTGATTACCGCCGAATTGTCGCGCTTTGCCGATAAATCGATTCTGCTCGCGGCGGAATTTCACTATCGCGCACTGGAAAAAATGTATGGCACACCGATGGGCCGCGAATCGAATTTGGCGCAGCCGTTTATGGTGTTGGGCATGGGGAAATTGGGCGCGGGGGAATTGAATGTTTCTTCGGATATCGACCTGATTTTTACCTTCCCTGAAGGCGGCGAAACCAATCACGCCAGTCGCGCGATCAGTAACCAGGAATTTTTTATCAAGCTCGGCCAAAAGCTGATTAAAAGTTTGGATACGGTCACGGTGGATGGTTTTGTATTTCGCGTGGACATGCGTTTGCGCCCGCATGGCCAGAGCGGTGCTTTAGCGATGAGTTTTGTGGGCATGGAAGATTATTACCAAACCCAAGGGCGCGAGTGGGAGCGCTACGCGATGATCAAAGCGCGTACCGTGGCCATGGCGGGCGGAGAAGGGCAAATTGCTGCGCGCAAATTGCTGCGTGACATGTTGCAGCCGTTTACCTATCGCCACTATATCGATTTCAGTGCGATTGAATCCCTGCGTGAAATGAAAGGATTAATTGCGCGGCAGGTACAGCGCAAAGGCATGAATCTGGATGTGAAATTGGGTGAGGGCGGCATCCGCGAAGTGGAATTTGTGGTGCAGGTGTTTCAATTAATTCGCGGCGGGCGCGATGCGCGTTTGCGCAAGCGTAAAGTGCCGGTGCTCTTGCCATTTTTGGAACAGGAACATTATTTGCCGCCGGGCGCGGGTTCGGCGTTACTGGAAGCTTATATTTTTTTGCGCAACACCGAGCATGCCATTCAAGGGTATCAGGATAAACAAACCCAATCGCTACCGATTGATCCGGTCGGGCAATTGCGTTTGGCCTGGGTAATGGGTTTTGAAAATTGGGACATTTTTTTTGAAACACTGAGTCGTTATCGCCACTGCGTAAATGCTGAATTTAAAGCGGTAATTGCGGCGCCCGATGAAGAGGATTCTGTCGATCAAAAAGCCGTGAGTTTTTGGTTGGGCTTGTGGGAGGGCAGCTTGCAGGGAGAGGATGCGCTTCACGCGCTGGAAGCGCATGGCATTGAAGGTGCCGCTGCCCTAATGAAAAATCTCACCGACCTGCGTGAGTGCCGCACGGTGCTGTCAATGCAGGCGAGCAGCCGCACGCGTTTGGAGGCGTTTATCCCGCGTTTGCTGTTAATGTTGGTGCAGGAAGCGCAGCGCGGTAAATTGCCGCTCACCATTGCCGAGGCGTTTGCGCGAGTGATTCCGTTGATAGAGGCCATCGCGCGGCGTAGTGCCTATTTGGTGTTGCTGGTGGAAAACCCGACCGCCATCCAACAGCTTATCTCCCTCTGTTCGGCGAGCCCCTGGATCGCCGACCAATTAGCGCAGTACCCTGCGCTGCTCGATGAATTGCTCACCCCGGAAAGTTTGTATGCACCGCCCGATAAGGCGTTGTTGCGCGACGAATTGCGCCGCGATGTGTTGCGTTTGAATTGGGATGATCTGGAAGGCCACATGGAAGTGCTGCGCTACTTCCGCTCGGCGCACGCGCTGCGGGTATCGGCAAGTGAGGTGGCGGGCGTATTGCCGCTGATGAAGGTAAGCGATTACCTCACCTGGATCGCTGAAGTGGTGCTGGAGCATGTGCTGAATCTGGCGTGGGAGCATATGGTCGAGCGCCATGGTCGCCCGCGTCGCAGTGACGGTTCGGTCGATACTGCACCGGATTTTGTGATCGTCGGCTACGGGAAATTAGGCGGGATCGAATTGGGGCACGGCTCGGATCTGGATCTGGTATTTATCCACAATACCGATGCCAATCTGCAGACTGATGGTGAACGCTCCATCGATAACACTACGTTTTATACACGTCTCGGCCAGCGCATTATCCATGTGCTAAATACCTACACGCCCTCGGGAAAACTTTACGAAGTGGATATGCGCCTGCGCCCCTCGGGCAACTCGGGCTTGCTGGTTTCGTCGCTGGCGGCGTTTGAGAAATATCAGGCCAATGAAGCCTGGACGTGGGAGCATCAGGCACTCGTGCGCGCGCGAGTGGTTGCGGGTGATGCAGCGCTTGGCGAACAGTTTGAGCAGGTGCGCCAGCGTATCCTCTCGCGGGAGCGGGATCTGGACAAATTGCGCGCCGATGTGAGCGAGATGCGGCGCAAAATGCGCGAGCAGTTAGGCAGCGAGGGCAAATCCAAACCAAACCCTGCAGGTGCACCGAAATCGCCCGCGTTATTTAATTTGAAACAGGATTCCGGTGGTATCGTGGATATTGAATTTATGGTTCAATACGCGGCTTTGGCTTGGGCCGCTAAGGAGCCCAAGGTCATCCGGTACACGGACAACATTCGCATACTCGGATCACTGGAAGAGGCAGGCTTACTCGATGCCCAGTCCGTGGCCCACCTGATCGCGGCTTACAAAGCATACCGATCCACCGGGCACCGCCTCGCGCTACAGCGACAAGAGGCGGTACTAGAAGGCGACAATCACTTTCTGACCGAGCGCGCGCAAGTCACGGCCCTGTGGCAGCAGCTGATCGATCACAACGGATTTTATCGCCCCGAACACTGAGTGCTGCGCGGCTTTGGCCGCGCCTGACAATCCCTCGAACAGACAGAAATTTTTCTAACACGAACTTTTCTAACACAGAATTTGGAGCTGCTATGTCTTTTGCCGATCGCGACGGCGTTATATGGCTTGATGGTGAACTGATTCCCTGGCGCGATGCCAAGGTTCACGTGTTAACCCACACACTGCATTACGGTATGGGCGTGTTTGAAGGCGTGCGCGCTTACAACAGCTCAACCATGGGCACCAGTATTTTCCGTTTGCAAGAACACACTGACCGTCTGTTCCGCTCGGCGCACATCATGCGCATGAAGATGCCGTTCGCAAAAGAGGTAGTGAACGAAGCGCACAAAATGGTCGTGCGTGAAAATGGTCTGGCGGAAGCCTACTTGCGCCCTATGGCGTTTTACGGTTCTGAAGGCATGGGCTTGCGCGCTGACAATTTGAAAGTGCATGTGATGGTTGCCGCCTGGCACTGGCCGTCTTACATGTCGCCGGAAGCGCGCGACCAAGGTATCCGTATTCGCACCTCCAGCTACACTCGCCATCACGTGAATATTTCCATGTGTAAAGCGAAGGCTAACGGCCACTACATCAACTCGCTTTTAGCACTGCAAGAAGCATTGGACAGTGGTTGCGAAGAAGCCTTGTTGCTCGATGCTGAAGGTTACGTGGCAGAAGGCAGCGGCGAGAATTTCTTTTTGGTTCGCGATGGCATTATCTACACACCTGAACTGACCTCTTGCCTCGATGGCATCACTCGCAACACCATTTTCCATCTGGCGGCAGATTGCGGTTACACCATCAAAGAAAAACGCATCACGCGCGATGAAGTCTATGTTGCCGACGAAGCATTTTTCACCGGCACCGCCGCAGAAGTATTGCCAATCCGCGAATTGGATGGCCGTATCATTGGCGAAGGTCGTCGTGGTCCAGTTACTACTCGTTTGCAGGATTTGTATTTCAAATCCGTGCGCGGCGAATTGCCTGCGCACACCAACTGGTTGGCGCCGGTTGCAAAATAAAGTACGCCATAACGGAGCCGAATGGCTCCGTTATCGTTTTAGTGTTTTGTATTAATCGTTTTGTGTTAAAAATTTTTTGTTAATCGTTCTGCGTTAATCTTGCTGCTGTTATTGTTCACTTGTTAATGAACTCTCGCCTATGACTGAAATCGTTTTTCCTGCCGCGCTTAAAAAAATCCAAAAAATATTGGTGATTGGCCCTGCGTGGATTGGCGATATGATGATGGCACAAACCCTGTTTAAATTGCTCAAACTGCGCAATCCAGATGTACAGATTGATGTGCTTGCCTCTGGCTGGACGCGTCAATTGCTCGCGTGCATGCCGGAAATTCATCACGTAATTGATATGCCGCTTGGGCATGGCACCTTTGGGCTGAGTGAGCGGCGTGCATTGGGTAAAGCGCTTGCTGATCAAGGTTATGAGCAAGCGATAGTATTGCCCAACTCGTTTAAATCGGCGTTTGTTCCTTTCTTTGCGAATATTCCACTGCGTACCGGTTGGCGCGGTGAGTTCCGTTACGGCTTATTAAATGATGTGCGCGTACTGGATAAAAAACGCTACCCATTAATGGTGCAGCGCTACGCGGCATTGGCGCTGCCAAAAAATACAGCGCCGCTACAAGAATTTCCATTTCCTGAATTACATATTGACCAATCACAACGGCCACAATTATTAACAAAGTTTGCATTGCAGCTTAATCGCCCGCTGTTGATACTCTGCCCTGGAGCCGAATACGGCCCCGCCAAACGTTGGCCAGAGCATTATTTTGCAGAAGTGGTTGATGAAAAAATTCGCGCCGGTTGGCAGGTTTGGTTAATGGGCTCTGCAAAAGATCATCCGGTTGCCGATGCGATTCGCAAGTTATTGTTAGATGATGAGCGCACGCACTGTTACAACCTTGCTGGTGGCACCAGCCTTGGTGAGGCAATCGAATTAATGGCCTGTGCAGACGCGGTATTAAGTAATGATTCGGGGTTGATGCATATCGCTGCGGCTCTGCAAAAACCACTCGCAGTGATTTATGGCTCCACTTCGCCCGAACATACGCCGCCCTTAACCAAACACGTAAGCATCATCAGTAACAAGACTGAATGCTCACCGTGTTTTGAACGCGAGTGCCCGAAGGTGCATCACAAATGTTTGCGTGAATTAATGCCGCAACAAGTGCTAACGGCGCTCAATGCGCTTGTCGCACAACCTGATATCGTCATCATGGAAAATTCGGGATGAAATTAGCTTTCGCTATTTTTCGTTATTTTCCGTTTGGTGGATTGCAGCGCGATATGTTGGCGCTTGCGCAAGCGGCAGTTCAGCACGGCCATCAGGTGAGCATTTTTTGCGGTGATTGGCAGGGTGAAAAAATTTCCGGCATCGATGTCATCGAAATAAAAAACTCAGGTTTTTTTAATATAGCGGGTGTGAAAAATTTTGTCGCCGCCTTTCAGCAGCAATATCAGCGCGAGCAATTTGATCTATTAGTTGGCTTTAACAAAATGCCGGGATTGGATGTGTATTACTCTGGCGATTCTTGTTTTGCTAAAAAAGCTTATGAAGAGCGTGGAGGATTATATCGCCTAACACCACGAGCACAACTCTATATCCAGTATGAAGCGGCGGTCTATTCACATTTAAGTAAAACTCACATTCTGGAAGTGTCAGCGGCGGAGCGACCTATTTTTGCCAAATATTATGCAACACCGGTTGAGCGACAAACACTCTTGCCTCCTGGCGTTGACCCCCTGCTGAAATTGTCAGCTGAACAGCGTGTAGTGGCAAGACAAAAAATTCGCAGGGAGTTGGAGCTTGCTAATAACGAATATTTAATTCTTTGTGTTGGTTCTGGATTTAAAACAAAAGGTCTTGATCGCAGTATTCGCAGCTTTGCGGCTTTCCGTAAATGTA
>CAIOHY010000298.1 GCA_903858205.1 uncultured Cellvibrio sp. | reverse complement strand
TGAAAATCAAGAGAGCGATCTGCGTAGCGCGAGCATTAGTTACTTTGTACCCAATAGTATTTTTTTCGTCGGCGCGGGCATTACGCAAAATAAATATTCGTATGAGTATCGCTACGATAATCAGTCTGAGCCTACAAAAGGAACGAGTGATTGGGCGTCCCGTTGGAGCGCGACACTGGGAGTTGCCCCGGTAGATGGCCTTCAGATTTGGTCAGATTTTTTTGAACATGTCGACGTTTCTGATCATTGGAATCTGCATGCTAAATACGTAAAACCCTTGGCAGATCAACGTGCGTTTGGTGTCGAAGTGAATTATTTTGAAAATAGAGAAGTCGACTCTAATGCGGTTCATGTCAGTGCGGATTATTACTTCACTCATCGTTTTAGTCTGGGAGCGGGGGTGAGTCAATACTGGGATGATGCGCCTGACGAGGGTGATGACACCTCATATAGCCTTCATGCGCGCCATTTTTTCACTGAAAACACCAGCTTGCAGATTTCCTACGCTGACTCGGATTATTCTGATTCGTGGCAGCTTGGTGGAACGGTTCGTTTCTAAAACAAATCACATCGAGGCAGGGGATTTTAGCTTGATAGAATCCCCTTTCTTTTCTACAGCAATAGCGACATAGCTGCTTCCATTTCTGCATTCAAATCTTCTGATTCAGCCATCTGCATTTCCGGGTCGAGCCCCAAGCGTTCGAAAGCCTTGACTTGGGTGCAATCGATTTTTGTCATGGGTGAATCTGTGCCAAGGTAGCTTTGCAGCATGGCGACGGTGACTATATCGCCATAGTCCGCTTTAGGGCTTTGGCGGGCGAAGTCGATGTGTTGGGTGGGGATGTGCGCGAGTTCTTCGGGGAAGCCCCAGGTTTTTAAAATCAGGTCGCCGATGGGGGCGTGCAATTCGTCGATAACCGCGTCGAGGGTGAAGCTGTCTTTGAGGAGTGCAGGGTTATCTTCAGCGTAGGTGAGGATGGGCAGCACACCAATTTTGTGAATCAAGCCCGCGAGTGTTGCCTGGTCTGGCCGCAGACGCGTGTAGTGTTTGCACAATACATGGCTGATCCCGGCGACTTCGCTGGAGCGGCTCCAGACTTCACGCATGCGCATATCCACCAGATCAGACGTTGCCTGAAACATTTGCTCCATGGCAAGCCCGGTGGCGATGTTGCAAGTGTATTGAATGCCCAGGCGCATCAGTGCGGTACGCAGGTCTTCAATTGCACGGCTGGCACGAAGGAGCGGGCTGTTTGCCACTCGTATGATGCGGGCGCTGAGTGCGGCGTCGCCGCCAATGACATTCGTGAGTTTGTCGATACTGGCATCGGGATCGTCAGCGACTTCGCGTACTTTTAAGGCGACCTCGGGCAGGGTGGGGAGGACCAGTTGGTCATTGTTGATCGCGGTGATAATTTCGGTGCGAACTTTTTCAGCAATGGGGTTCATGCGTGATCCTATTACGGCGCTGTTTGCTAACAGCGCTGGTCAGTGATGGTGCTAGTCAGCGGGTTCATCTGCTGTAGGTATAGCATAGGGAAGGGGTAGCTGTTTTAAAATTTCAGTGCCAGTTTCCAGTGTTACTTGATCTAATTGTTCATCCAGAAGCGACGCCAGAATTTCGATCCGCCCGTTTGCCGAAAAAGCGACTTTGACCAAATGGCCGCAGGCATTTCGCGTTCTAGTGTTTACCAGGGTGGTGGCGGGCGAGGGCAACTGGTTGCCGCTGAGTTCAAAGCGGTACATATGCCGTTTGAGTTTGCCGCGATAGTGCAGTCGCGCCACGATTTCCTGACCGGTATAGCAGCCTTTGCGAAAGTTTATGCCATTAATCAATTGGTAATTGATTTCTTGCGGCGTAAACAATTCGATGGTTCCCGGGTAAATATCAGCGACCCCCGCGCGAATATCCAACAGCTCCCAGTCGTTCGGTTCGCCTTCTTTTGTGCTATCCGCGAGCTGCTGTAGAAATGTGGCAAGACTGTCAGAGGCTATCCAACACTCCAATCGATCCTGTGATAACTGAAGCAGAATGTTCCCGTCTTTTTCTATCCAGCTGTCGTCACCGGCAGGAAGCGCACCGAAAAAGGCCTGAGCTGCGTGTTGTGCGTTATCGCCATAGATACCAAACAGCCGGTAGCCGCTGTCGTCGTGCAGTTTTGCTTTGGAGAAGACAATGTATTTGCCGAGCGAGCTTTTGGCGTAGTCCAACATGGATGCCGGCATGCGCAGGGCGATAGTCTCTGCATCAATTTGCAGCGCGCGGAAGCTGAGCAGTATTCGTCCTTTGGGGTTGCACTGTGCGCCTATGCGCGTGACGGGCGCGCTGAGTTCGCGTAAGTCACAAGTCACCTGACCTTGGAGAAACTTACTGGCATCTGGCCCTTTGACCAGAAGCAGTCGAGTTTGATCAAGTTCTACCAAATGGGTTGACTGGTTAGATGTGAAATTGTTGTGGGTCATAGCTAAGTAATACCGCAAATGTGTGTGATTTTTGGTGATGGTCAGGCGTCAGAAATCTTCTGCATTTGCCTGATGATAATCGCCATCATACCGGTTTTTGAATCTTGCTCGCGTTCGCGGGATTATATTGTCGGTGCAAGCCTTTGATTGCAGGCTCGTTTATAATGCGGCTTCTGTCGAGTTTTCAATATAGGTAGTAATGTGGATATCAATCGTTTGTTTTGGGGTAGTCGGCGCGGAATGCTGGAACTGGATTTGGTGTTGATGCCTTTTCTGGAAAATGTCTACCCGACCTTGGAGCAGGCGGACAAAGAGCGTTACTGGTTGTTATTGGAAGAGCAGGACCAAGATTTGTTTGCCTGGTTTATGCGCAGGACTGATCCTGATAACCCTGAACTACAACGGATTGTGGATGTTATTCGTGCAAATACCGGCCTTCAAAAAAACAGTTGATGCTGACCAAGCAGGTGTAGATGCATCTGTTCTAAAACCGCTGCCCCTGCTGGCAGCGGTTCATATCAATCACTCCCACATGGGTTTTCTTTTGTATCGTTGCAGCTACTTTACGTTTGCGTTGAGCCTGCTGCTGGCGTTTTACAATTATGTTGTCGATCAGCCGTTTTGGTTGCTGTTGCTCGTGTTTTGTCTGAGTGGCTTATGGTTTGCTTATCGCCGCGAAATTACCCATTCCGTAACGGGCAGGCTTAGCTATTCCGGCGATCATTGGTTGCTAGAGCAGGATGGCCGCACACACCAACTCGAATTGGCAGGTGAGGTCTTGTGCTGGTCTTGGTTGATTATTTTGCCATTGCGCGATATCGCTGACACTAAAGTCCGGCGCGTAATAATTTTCGGCGATGCGCTAAACAAAAATGATAACGCCCGTCTGCGCCGTTGGTTGCGTGCGTGCTTGATCCCAAAAGCCTGATTCTTTTTAGATTTCTTTACTCACAATCACATCCTGCCCTGCAAAGTTTGTGGGTACGAGAATGGTGTCGCGTGCGATTGGCGACTTTTCCGGATAATCGGGCGAGAAGTGCAGACCGCGGCTTTCTTTGCGTTCGTGGGCGGAGCGGATAATTAACTCGGCGACAATCGCGAGGTTGCGCAGCTCGATCAAATCGCTGCTGATTTTGTAGTTGCTGTAATACTCGGCGATTTCTTTTTGCAATAACTTGATGCGGTGAGTCGCGCGCTCCAAGCGTTTATGGGTGCGCACAATACCCACGTAATCCCACATAAAACGGCGCAGCTCGTCCCAGTTATGTGAAATCACCACGTCTTCATCGGAATCCCGCACGCGTGATTCATCCCATTGCGGCGACAATTCCGGAGTGTGGATATTGTCGAGCTTCGCCAAAATATGTTCGGCAGCCGATTGCGCATACACGATACATTCAAGCAATGAATTGCTCGCCATACGATTCGCGCCATGCAATCCAGTAAAAGACGTTTCACCAATCGCATAGAGGTGCTGCAAATCGGTTTGGCCATTGTTATCGACCACAATACCGCCACAGGTGTAATGTGCAGCGGGTACAACCGGAATGGCCTCTTTGGTGATGTCGATGCCAAATTCCAGGCAGCGCGCTTTAACGGTAGGGAAGTGCTCGCTGATAAATTCTTCGGATTTGTGGCTGATGTCCAAATACACGCAATCGCACCCGAGACGTTTGATCTCATGGTCGATGGCGCGGGCGACTATATCGCGCGGCGCTAATTCTTCGCGCTCATCAAAGCGTGGCATAAAACGTTCGCCACTCGGCAAGCGCAAATAAGCACCTTCACCACGCAAGGCTTCGGTAATCAAAAAGTTTTTCGCGCGTGGGTGATACAAACAGGTCGGGTGGAATTGGTTGAATTCCATGTTCGCCACACGGCAACCGGCACGCCATGCCATGGCGATACCGTCACCACTGGCGCTGTCGGGGTTGCTGCTGTAGAGGTAAACCTTGCTCGCACCACCGGTCGCCAGCACCACAACTTTGGCCTGAAATACATGCACTGTATCGTGTTTACTATCCAGCACATAAGCACCGGTGCAGCGCAGCTTGCGTGAATCTGCATCTGCCTGGGAAATTAAATTGACTGCAACATGGTGTTCAAAAATATCGATATTGCCCTGCTGCTGGACCTGTTCAATCAGTGTTGAATGTACCGCTTGGCCAGTGGCATCGGCGCTGTGAATAATCCGTCTATGGCTATGGCCGCCTTCTTTGGTGAGATGGTAATCGCCATTGCTATTTTCTTTGGTGAAGTTAACGCCTTGGGCGATGAGCCATTGAATTGCGTCTTTACTGCGTTCGACGGTAAAGCGCACAGCATCTTCGTGGCAAAGGCCTGCACCGGCGATAAGTGTGTCGGCGACATGGGCATCAATAGAGTCCTGGTCATCCAGTACTGCGGCTATACCGCCTTGGGCAAACCAGGTGGAACCCTGGTTGATCTCATTCTTACTCAGTACAGCAACGCGTGCTTGTCGGGCTAAACTTAGCGCGAGCGTAAGGCCGGCAGCGCCAGAACCAATGACCAGAACATCGTATTGATAGTGTTTTTTCATGCAAATAAAACCCGGTTCGTGCGAGGGGCGCCGACAAAAAAAAGGGCGATAAAGGGCGCAGTATAACAAGGCCACGCCGCTTTATACGAAGTAAACAGCCATTAGGGTAATAACTCCGTATAATCGCCCCTGAACTTTTTAGGCAGGGTTTTGTCTATGAGCCGGCCATCTTTAATAGGCTTGGGTTTGTAGAACACCAGCGTTCGGGCATATTGCCGTGACGCGAATAGCAGACTAAAAGTTGGTTTAGCAAGGTTGGATTCACAGGGGTCTCGTGGCTCTGGAATGCTGACGCAGATTTGCCTGAAGCCGAAAGGTTAAGGCGCTTGGGGGTTAAAGAATGACAGCGCAACTAGCGCCTGATGTTGATCAGCAATTGGTCGAGCGAGTTCAAAAAGGCGATAAACGCGCGTTTGATTTGCTAGTGATTAAGTACCAACACAAAGTGTTGGCAGTGATTAGTCGGTTTATTCGTGATCACGCCGAAGCTCAGGATGTGGCTCAAGAAGCCTTTATTAAAGCTTATCGTGCCTTACCCAACTTTCGCGGGGACAGCGCCTTTTATACGTGGATTTACCGCATCGCTATTAATACTGCTAAAAACCACATAGTTGCCCGCAACCGTCGCCCGCCGACCAGCGATGTGGAGATCGAAGACGCTGAGTTCTTTGATGGCAATGATGGTATGCATGAGTTGAATACGCCCGAGCACAATATATTGTGCGAAGAGTTGCAGGAGACTATCGCACAAGCGTTTCAGGATCTGCCTGATGATCTGCGTACAGCCGTGACACTGCGCGAGATCGATGGCCTAAGCTATGAAGAGATCGCCGAGGTGATGGAATGCCCTGTAGGCACCGTTAGATCGCGTATTTTCCGTGCCCGAGAGGCGATCGATAAGCGTATCAAGCCGCTTGTAGAAGATTGATCGGGCTGGGGTGATCAGGGCGGACGCCGTGAAATTCCACCCTTCTTGAAAAACTTGCACAATTTTTTGTAATTTCATGAACCAATTGGCTAACGTCTAGTCATAGAAAGCAGCTGGGTCAGAGCGGTTAAGTATTCAGGTTTCTGGCCACACAAACGCACTTTGTTAATAATAGTTTTTGTACTTTAGCGAGCACTTTTAAAAGAGGCACCAGCGAGAATGACAGAGCAAATCCAACCACCAGTGCTTGCTGAATCCCTGTCGGCACTTATGGATAACCAGGCATCTGAGTTAGAACTGCAGCGATTGCTTAAAGCGCTTGATTCGGATCCCGAGCTCAAATCCACTTGGTCCCGCTATCAAATCGCTAGTGCTGGCCTCAAAAAAGACCTGCCAGTGATGGCATCCAGCGATTTCGCTGCACGTATTAGTGCTGCAATCGATGCTGAAGAGACTTACTCACTTCAATCGCAACCCGCTGCAAAAACAGTCGCTAATCAACCGTCTGCTGGCAATGTGATTGCGATGCCGCTGCGCTGGTGGCAGCAAGCCGGGCGTGTTGCGGTGGCTGCATCTGTGGCAGGTGCATTGATTGTCGGTGTGCAGCAATATCAGGCTGTGGCACCACAAACGGCAGAGCTTGCGGCTAACGCACCTGTCACCACACCTGCAGTAGTGAATAATGAAACCAAGGCGGCCAATTTACCTTCTGGTATTAATGCTCCCGCTCTGTCGGCGCGTACTGTCGCAGTGCAGAGCGGTTATGAATCGCGCCCGCAAGAAAATCGTCGGGTGATGTTTGTGCCACGTCAACAAGCGGCGCCCATCTACAACGAAGATGTCAGCATTTACGTCAACCAACTTATTCAGGAGCATACTGATAATGCTTCCGTGAACAGCGGCCAAGGTATCTTGCCGTACACTCGCGTTATTCTGACTGAAGAAGACTAGTTTCCCTGAATTCGCTCACAGCGATAGCAGTGTCCTTGTATTAACAGGTGGAGCAGTTATGCTGCTCCCCTGATCCACTCCCCCACGAGTTTAGAATGTTAACTCTCGCTTCTACACGCAACATCTTATCCATAGCTCTTCTGATTGCGTCGCCCACGCTGTTCGCTCAGGATGCAGCGTTATCGGTTCCCGGCGCTGCAGTGCCAAACTCGGTGGTTGCTAGTTCTAACCAGTCCCCCGAAGTCGCCAAATTGCTTCAAAAAATGGCAAGTGTTCCGCATACCCTGAATTACCAAGGGTCATTTACTTACCAGCATAAGGACAATCCCTCCTTGCAAAGCTTCCGGGTTCTCCATTGGGTTGAGAATGGGGTAGAGCACGAGCGCTTACAACACCTGAACGGAACCGAGCGGGAGTTTGTGCGCTCGGGTAAAGCGATAGCTTGTGAGTCCTTGGGCGATCAGTTACTGCAGGGCAAGATCAGCCGTTTTGGCGCTAATCTTGCGCGTATGGATAAGTTGTATCGCTTCGAAATTCGTGGGCCTGAGCGGGTCGCCGGGCGCGAGGCTACTGCACTACTTGCGTTACCCTTGGATGCCTATCGCCATAGTTCCTTGTTGACGATCGATAATGAAACAGGCTTGGTTCTGAAGTCCTGGTTGGTTGATGAGTCGGCAAGGCCGCTGGAGCGTTATCAGTTTATCGATCTTGATTTAAGCCCGGATGTGGCCAGCATCAAGCAACAGCCCGCGGCTAAGTTACAGCGCTCCGCTAACTCCCTGCTCAATGACTGCAATCCTTCTGAAGTCAAAGAGTCTGAGCATTGGCGATTGGGGTGGGTGCCGCCCGGCTTTGCCTTTGTCGGCCAACGTCAGGTAAGGAATCAGATCGATATGTTGATGTATACCGATGGTCTGACCACGTTTTCGGTTTTCGTCGAAGAAGCAAACGGGGCGATACCAGAAGGTGTTGCATCGCGCGGTGCCACTCTGGCGGTAATGGATTCCTTGAATTACCAGGGCAAGAGTTACCGGATAACCGTGGTGGGTGAAATACCGGTCGTAACCGCCCAAAAAATTGCGCAGAATATAGGGGGGATTTAATCCTCCCTTTTTCATTTCAGTCTGTTCATTTCAGGTGATGCACATGATTCTCGAAACCGGCCGCATAGTGGCGATAGAAACCGAGGGTGTCTGGGTGGAGACTATCCGTAAATCCGCCTGCGGTTCTTGCAAGGCCGAAAAAGGCTGCGGTCAGAGCCTAATCAATCAGTGGGACGGCCACACAGCGTATATTTGGGTTCTACTGGAAGGGCGCAATCCGGCGGATTATCAATTGGGTGATGAAATCCAGATAGGTATTCCTGAGGAAGTTATTGCAAAAGGGGCGATGCTGGTCTACATGGTGCCGCTAATCACGCTCTTGCTTGCCACGGTATTTGCCCATCATCAATTTGCGCAAGAGGGAATCACAACGCTCAGCGGTTTTGCTGGTTTATTGTTGGGTGGATTAATTGTGCGTTGGCATTCCTGGCGTAACCGCTTAAATAGCGATTTGCAACCCGTGTTAGTTGATGAGCGAAAACCCCTGCATTTTTATCAAACCGCAGAACAACACTAGCATGTTGCGGGTCAATGCCTCGGTTGTTATTCCCCTGAGTGAAATTGAATGCAGTGCCATGCGTGCTCAGGGCGCCGGCGGCCAAAATGTCAACAAGGTGTCGAGTGCGATACATTTGCGTTTTGATATCCCGAATTCATCGTTGAGTGAGTTTTGTAAAGCGCGTCTCTTAGCGCTGGGTGATAAGCGCATCACCAATGACGGTGTGCTTATCATCAAAGCCCAGCGTTTCCGTACACAAGAACAAAACCGTGAAGATGCATTGGCGCGTTTGCAAGAAATCATTCTTGACGCGATAAAAATTGAAAAAATGCGTCGCGCGACCAAGCCGACTTTTTCATCCAAACAGCGCCGTATGGACGCAAAAACCCAGCGTGGTTCTATTAAGTCGGCGCGACAAAAAGTGTCGCTCGACTGATTTCTGCGTCAATACTCTTTTACTCTGCTAACAGTCCATTCATTCGTACATCTTCTGCAACGCTTTCTCGCCAGAGTTGTTTTTGCAGCTCATCTATGTTGTCGCCACCTCCTTTCATCAGCCAATTCACCAACGCTTTGGAAACGTCAGGATAATGTTTTGGACTGATTGGTGGTGTTAACGGCAACCACTTGCCTAATGTGGCGACATCAAATTTTTTCGCGGCGTGACCGTAACCCAGTTTTTCCAGCGCCAGCGCATTGGATTTTTGTTCCATTTGACCCGCGACTGGTTGCACCAGTATTTTTTTGCCTAGATGAATCGCTTCGCTTGGTAATTCAAAACCTGCGCTGCAAATTACACCTTCGCAGCGATGCAAATCGATTTGAAAGCCCTCGCGTGAAAAAGGGCGCACGTGTATATGGCCTTCGTCATAAGCGGCAGGTACGGGTTGATATACAAAAAAATCGTACTCAGGAAACTCACGCAACTGTGGAACTATATCGTCCAAGCCTGCAAAGGGCAGGTAAACCAAATAGTGTTTAGGCGTGGAAACATTCGGGTAATGTGAAGGCTCGACCAGCGGCGGCAATATTGGTTGGTTGAAGTGATGCCAATGCAAGCCGATCGGCTGGGTAACTGGTGCAAAGTTATGCATAAACCAGTTAGTGATGAAATT
>CAIOHY010000297.1 GCA_903858205.1 uncultured Cellvibrio sp. | reverse complement strand
GAATGTAAGTGCTGTAGATGTATTCGTTATCGAAGGGTGGATCTTTGCGCATGATGATCACATCCAGATCACCCAACTTCTTATCCTCATGCAAACCCAACTCAAACCAACTATCGCCGTTATCAGCGACAAATAGATTGCGCGTACTGGCGCGCGCTTCACCCTGCAACAGATATAAATCTTTTTGCTCCATGTAGTGCAAGTCCCAGCCGCGTTCCTGCGCCGCCAGCAGAAGTGCCAGGGTCGTATCCTTATAAAATTTGATGTCTGCGATAGGATCCATTACCACGCCGAGAGAGAGAGCCATAAACTTTACTCTTATTAATAATACATTTTGTGTACTATTGGGATGTAGAAACATTTTGCCGGAGTCGACTGGGCGGGCTAAAGTTAAGTCCTGATGGCAATTAAAGCAAGATTATTGCAACCAGATTAAAGCGTTCTAAAAAAACAAAAATTGGTATGGATTGCTCATATATTCAACTAGTTATGGCACAGCCTTAAAAACTGTGTTAAAAGTTCACCTTTCATTAATGGCGTTATTTTGACGCCTACTCTAATGGATGAGCGTCATTAAAGGTGATTCGCTCACACATGATTTACCAATCAACCAACGTGTATATCTGGCAACTAGGGTAATAACAAAAGGTAAGGTCAGAGTATGGAAGTAACTTACGAAAGCCTCAAAGTGATGGTTATTGACGACAGTAAAACCATCCGGCGCACGGCTGAAACACTGCTAAAAAAAGCAGGCTGCATGGTTATTACCGCCACCGATGGCTTTGATGCCTTGGCGAAAATTGCCGATACGCGCCCCGACATTATTTTTGTGGATATTATGATGCCGCGCCTCGACGGCTATCAGACCTGCGCTCTGATAAAAAATAACAGTGAATTCAAGACCACACCGGTCATTATGTTATCCAGTAAAGATGGTCTGTTCGACAAAGCCAAAGGGCGTATTGTCGGCTCTGACCAATATCTCACCAAACCATTTAGCAAAAGCGAATTACTCGGCGCTATCGAAGCGCACGTCAAGCATCTCAAAGCATCTTGATAAGAGAGTACTGAAGCATTTCTAGGGGGCGGGTTTGACCCTTGCTTGCCGTCGGCCAGCCAGCGCTGGTTGATGCAGTAATGGTCTAGATCAACTTCCAAAGGACTGTTTAGCATTCGCTGTACCGCCTGCGGCACAATTATTCGTTTTTTTGGAGCATTTATGGCCAGAGTATTGATTATTGACGACTCACCCACCGAAACCTACAAGCTCACCAGCATGTTGGAAAAAAACGGGCACATAGTGATGACTGCCGACAATGGTGAAGCCGGTATTGTGATGGCGCAAAAAGAGCTGCCCGATGTCGTCCTTATGGATGTCGTTATGCCTGGCCTCAACGGTTTCCAAGCGACCCGTCAATTGTCAAAAACCCCTGAAACGGCTCATATTCCTGTGATTATTGTGACGACAAAAGACCAGCAGACCGATAGAGTCTGGGGTATGCGTCAGGGTGCCAAGGCCTATTTGTCCAAACCTATTACTCAAGACGTGCTTATGGCAGCTATGGCCGAGGTACTGCGCTAGTCGAAGGATAAACGCATCAACTGGTAAGGATGGACGAGAGACAATAACAACAAGTACCAGCATCGACCATTCAGTAATCCGACCTATGGGTCGTATCTTGGTGACGGTACGCGACACAGTTACGGATAGTTTTATGTCAGAACCACAGGCCGCCTTTCAGGCTCTGCTCACATTAGCTCAACGCAGCCGTGCAGCCGCACGCGGCCTGCCTGCTCAGGCGGACATACGTCCCCATTGGAGCGGTATTGGTTTTGCGCTCATGGGTAGTTATTTTGTGGTGCCTATTGGCGAAATTTCGGAAATGCTGGAAGTACCCAATCACACCCATTTACCTGGTGTTCAGCCTTGGGTCAAGGGTGTCGCCAACGTCCGCGGCCGCTTATTGCCGTTATTTGATTTAGCGATGTTTTTTGGCGACCGGTTAACAGGTACACGCAAACACCGCCGGGTGTTGATTCTGGAAACCGAGACACTCTACTCTGGCCTTATTGTTGACCAGGTTTTCGGTATGCAGCACTTTCCCATGGACGAATACAGCGAGCAAGCCGGAGCCGTGGCCAGTTCAGTATTGCCGTTTGTGACTGGCAGTTACCCTCAAGGTGGAGAGCGCTGGTCGCTGTTCCGCCCGTCACTACTGGCGGAAGACCCGCGCTTTACCAATGCAGCGAAAACCTGACAATTATAGCTACCAGAAAAAAAGAAAAATCGTTCAACCTAAACGTTAAATTGAGAGTCAAATTGAGGCTTGATGCCTAGTGCAAAAAGCGCAGTGAATAGAAAAAATAAAACCGAACGCGGGTTAGGAGTGCTTAAATGAAAACCGATTCAAAAATTGCCGCCTTCAAGGCAAAACCCACGACCGTTGTTGCCTCGGTCTTGCTGGTGGCTTCATTTGCTGCCGCTATGGTGTTGCTGTTCCTGATCAACCAAGGCAAGAGCAACGACCAGCGCTATCTACAACAGGCGGGCGACTTGCGTGCACAAGCTTATCGCTTGACCTCACTCTCGCGTGATGCCACTTCGGGCGATGAAAAAGCCTTCGGTGAATTGACCGGCGTAGTAGAAAGCATGGGCGGCACCTGGGATATGTTGCGCTCCAGTGACGAGCGTACCCAAGAAACACTCAGCACTGAATTTGACAACTTTGGCGCGATCTGGAATCGGGTAAAAACCAATGCCCAGGCTATTGCGACCAACAAAGACTTGATTGTGTCGCTCAACAACGTGGGTAGCACCCTAAATGACAACCTGCCTGCCCTGCAGACAGAACATAACAACATCGTGGATATCTTGCTTGAGTCAGGCGCACCTGCCGATCAGGCAATCCAAGCCCAGCTGCTCTCTTGGCGCGCCGAGCGTATTGGTCGTAACGTGGACAAAATGCTGCGCGGTGATGCGGACTCAGGTGATGCCGCCGATCAGTTCAACCGCGATGCCAATTTCTATGCCCGTGTTCTTACTGCGATGAAAGAAGGCGATCCGGCCTTACGTATTACCCGCGTGTCCGATACACAAGCCCGCGCCAGTCTCGACCAAATCACCTCTCTCTTTGAAGGTGTAAACAAATCGATTCAGGAGATGGTTGAGGGCTCTACCACACTAACCCGTGCTCGTCAGGCATCTGATGCACTACTAAACGATACACCGCAACTGCTACAAAGCCTGGCCGCCATTTCGGATAAGATCGCCGGCCAAGCGGAAAATCGCCAATTTGTTAACAACAACACGGTTATCGTTCTTGCTGCCATTACCCTCGGCTCATTGTTTTTCCTTGGCTTTAACCAGTACATGGGCGCCCGTAAACGCGCCGACGAAACTGCCGAAACCAACGAACGTAACCAGACGGCGATTCTGCGTCTCCTCGACGAACTGGCCGACCTCGCGGACGGTGACCTGACTACCACGGCAACCGTAACTGAAGACTTCACCGGTGCGATCGCGGACTCTATCAACTTCACCATCGACCAGCTGCGGATTCTGGTAGCGCGAATCAACGAAACGGCGGTAAACGTATCGGCCGCTGCGCAAGAAACACAGCAAACTGCATTGCATCTTGCGGAAGCATCTGAACACCAAGCACAAGAAATCGCCGGTGCATCTGCCGCGGTAAACGAAATGGCCGTGACCATTGACCAAGTATCTGCGAACGCCGCCGAATCGGCAGCGGTAGCGGAACGTGCGGTATCTATCGCCGGTAACGGCGCCAAAGTGGTACAGAACACCATCCACGGGATGGATACCATCCGTGAGCAGATTCAAGACACCTCCAAACGTATTAAGCGCCTCGGTGAATCGTCACAAGAGATCGGTGATATCGTAAGTTTGATTAACGACATTGCGGACCAAACCAACATCCTCGCACTTAACGCCGCGATCCAAGCATCGATGGCGGGTGACGCAGGCCGCGGGTTCGCGGTGGTAGCGGACGAAGTTCAACGCCTTGCGGAACGTTCCGCAGCAGCAACCAAGCAGATTGAAGCGCTGGTAAAAACCATTCAGAACGATACCAACGAAGCAGTAATTTCGATGGAACAAACCACCTCTGAAGTGGTACGCGGTGCGCGCCTCGCACAGGATGCGGGTGTGGCACTGGAAGAAATTGAAAACGTATCCTCAAGCCTCGCGGAATTGATCCAGAACATCTCGAACGCCGCGCGTCAACAAGCATCCTCTGCGGGTCACATCTCTAACACGATGAATGTTATTCAAGAGATTACGACCCAAACATCTGCCGGTACATCAGCTACCGCCCAGTCGATTGGTAACCTCGCCGAAATGGCACTCGACCTGCGTGAATCCGTAGCGGGCTTCAAACTGCCGGAAGAAGATCTGTCCGAAGGCCGCGCCAATGCGGCGCGCAAAGCCATGACCGCTGAGACTATGGAGTTCGATAGCAACACCGAAGTGATCGATCTGGACGACGAGCTGTTGCCTGACGACGACATCTTCGCCACCTCAAAAGCCTGATAAACGAGCGATGCCAGCCCTGCTGGCATCACCGCCGGTAACTTACAGATAGTACTTAAATAGATAGTACCTAAATAGATCGTACCTATGGCCTGGTCGCTGCGCACACTACCGACACTTTCCGCCGATCAGTTTCTTCAATGGGGGAAGCTGCTCGAGGAGCGAACGGGCATTCAGTTGGTTTTTCAACAGAAAGCCTGGTTGGAGTCGCAAATTATGTCGCGCATGCGCGACCATGGCGACGAAGATTACGCCGCCTATTTCGACTTTATTTCCAAAGAAACAATAGAGGCAAAGTTAGAGTGGTCACGTTTGATTGATCGTATTGCGGTTAAAGAAACCAGCTTTTTCCGCCATCGCGAGTCCATCGAATATGTCCGCAATTACCTGCAGCAAAAAATTAATAATCAGGCGCTGAATAACAGCTTTGATATTTGGAGCTTGGGCTGTGCGACCGGTGAGGAAGCCTATTCACTGGCGATGGTAGTCAACGACTGTTTTGAGTTGGCAGCAATTAGCCCTTACTACGGCATCACCGCCATGGATATCAGCTCATCTGCGCTGGCGGCCGGTCGTAAAGGTCGTTACAGCAAACGCCGCGTCGAGCAAGTCAAGCCGGACGAAGCAAAACGCTATTTACAAGTCTGTACTGATGGTAGCTATGAAGTAGTGAATAAACTGCGCGACCGAGTCTGCTTTGCGCATATCAATATTATTCACGCACGCCAGTTACCGGTGATGCAAGTTGATGTCATTTTTTGTCAAAACCTGTTGGTCTATTTTCGTCGCTGGCTGCGCCGCGATGTACTCAATGCTCTAGTCGAACGCTTGAAACCAGGAGGTCTTTTAATTGTCGGCCTCGGCGAAATTGTGGACTGGGAGCACCCGGAAATGCAGCGCACGGGCGATGATCACGTGCAGGCTTACGTTCGTGAAGAACGATAAAAAATTCGCACCACGCGAGAATAATGAGAGGAAAGTTCTGCATGGCAGATAATCGCAATTTTGCCGCGTTGGATTGGTTGATCCACGAGATCAGTGAGACGCTGAAAGAAGCGCGCCAAGCCCTCGAAAGCTATGTCGAAAATCCCAAAGATGCTGCTCGTATCCGCTTCTGCCTAACGCACATCCATCAGGTACACGGCAGCTTGCAGATGGTAGAGTTCTATGGCGCCGCCATGCTCGCCAGTGAAATGGAACAATTGACCCAGGCGATGATCGCCGATAGCGTCGCCAACAACAGTGAAGCGCAAGAAGTATTGATGCGCGCCATCCTGCAATTTCCTCTGTATTTGGATCAAGTCAAAGCCACCCGCAAAGACAACCCGTTGGTGGTCTTGCCCCTGCTGAATGACCTGCGCGCCGTGCGCGGTGAAAGCCTGCTTACCGACACCAAACTGTTTGTGCCCAACCTGACCCCCGCAAAAAAAGTGTCGGGCGCGCGCTTACCGGTTACCAGCGACAACGTTCAATTTCAGGCCATGGTGCTCAAGCTGCGTCAGATGTATCAGTACGCTGCTTCGGGTTTTATTCGCGGTGTCAATCCGGACGAAAACCTCGCCTACTTACAGAAAGCTTTTTCCCGTCTGCAAAAACTCACCCACGGCACGGCACGTTTCGCACTCTGGGATATCTCGCTTGCGCTGGTTGAAGCGATCGAAATCGATGCGATTGAAATCAGCGTCGCTGTTAAAAACCTGCTGCGCCAGCTGGATAAAGAAATCAAAGTGCTTGCTGTCCATGGCATCAAAGCACTTAACAGTTTC
>CAIOHY010000296.1 GCA_903858205.1 uncultured Cellvibrio sp. | reverse complement strand
CCGTATCAGACGACATGGGTTTAGGGGGCATCAGTAGCGGTAGGTCTGTCAGGCTTTTGAGTCCAAAGTGATCCAGAAATTGGGAGGTTGTACCGTAAAGTGTAGGGCGACCTGGGGTATCGCGTTTGCCCAATGGTTTTACCCATTGAGTCTCAAGTAAAGTCTGAATGGTCATACTGCTGACGGCTACACCCCTGATATCTTCAATCTCCGTTCGGGTGACCGGCTGACGGTGAGCAATGATCATCAAGGTTTCTAATAACGCACGGGAGAGTCGGCCAGGTCCGTCAGACCATAGTCTGGATAGCCAGGGGGCGAGCTCAGCCCGGGTCTGTATTCGATAGCCGCTGGCGACTTCAACCAACTCTATGCCGCTAGAACTGAATGATTCGGCAATTTCTTGCATGAGCTTTTGAATTTGGGAAACTGTAGGGGGTGCCTCATCCTCTGGTAGCAACATCGAAATATCATCAATGTTAAGAGGGCGTCCAGCACACATTAAGGCTGCTTCAATGATCTGACGCCTTGGGGGTGCCGGATTATCAGCAATAGGGGATGGTGGAGCACTAAGCCCCCTGACACGCTCTAACGCATCGAGATGATGTTTGAATAGGCTCATAAAGTCCCGTACAGGCCATGGTGCGAATACACACCGTGAAGGATGAGTGTATGGACTAATCGCGCTCAGCGGAAGGGAAAGTATCAGGAATCAACAGTTATATGCCGGAAACCGCACCAAGACTATCTGTACTTTTCGACACTTTGTATTCGGGGTAATCAAAAGGGCCTGCTTATACTGCCGTAAACCGCATTCAGGGGACAACGGCAGTGAAAAAAATTGAATATTTCGAAGGTTTAAGAGGTTTGGCAGCACTTGTGGTCGTCAATGAGCACTTACTCAAGCTGCTATTTGCCCTAACATTTTCAGATGCAGCCCTGCGATCATCGGGTTTCTCTGTGTTTGAAGAGGCAACATTTCCGCCATTCAATTTATTGCACAACGGTGCCTGGGCAGTGTGTATGTTCTTCGTGTTGTCCGGGTATGTGCTTAGCAATTCATTTTTCTCAACCCCACAAGATAACAATAGGGGATTCGTTGCTAATGTTGCTGCGCGGTATGTACGACTCGCCATTCCAGTAACGTTTAGTTTGATACTGGTTTGGGCACTGATGCATTGTGGGGTATTTTATTTTTCAGAAGTCGCATTGGTCACTCAATCTCACGAAATTAACCAATACACAACACAGCCAACTTTATGGCAGATTTTTGAGCAAGGATTTGGCAGTGCAATCTTTAAAGATGATCTGCACTATAACCCAGTGTTGTGGACAATGAGCGTGGAAATGTATGGATCGATTGGAGTATTTTTACTGCAAGCAATTTTCCTATCGTTCTTAAACAACAGAAATGCATTTCTCATAAGATTGTGTGTGTATGTAGGCTTAATTGCATTATTCTTTCCGACGTTGTACACGGGATTCATTTTAGGAATGCTATTGTGTGATGTGAGAAATAACACGAGTGCAAATGGTTTTTTAGAGAAACATTCAGAAGTCTGGGTGCCTGCGGCATTAATAATCGGGATATTGCTTTGCGCTTACATGATTCGAGGCTTATATACGAATCCATTCCGTTTCATAACGTTCAAAGAATTTCATCCTTACTATGAGTATATCTACAACACCTGGGGAGCATTTCTGATTGTTGCGGCAATAACCTATTCAAAAAAAATTTCTTCGACTTTGAGTAAACCAATATTCAACGCCTTAGGGAAAATTTCGTTCCCACTGTATTTAACTCACTACACCATTATGTCGAGTCTCACCGCTTATCTATACCTAAATCTACCTTTCGATGGGCATGTTATGAAAGCAACAATCGCAGTTGGAATATCAATTCCGGCGATGTTCTTAGTAGCATACCTTTTTCATCTGATTGTAAATAATCCGACAATAATTTTATCAAGAAAGATTAAAACTTTATTAGGAAAGCAACCGAAAACTGAAGTTGAAGTGGCAGCATCAAAAGAACTCACCGAACAAATCAGGACTTGATAGATGAAAAGTGAAAAACCTTCTTTCAGCGACACGGCATCAAATGGATTGAAAGAAACAGGCCGTGAAATATTAAGGGTATTGCCCAGTGGGTCGATGGGATACTTGTTTATATTTGTCGTTACCTTTGTTGGGTTTTTATACCTTAATCCAGAAATCAAAAATGACATTGATGTATTGGTAGAGCCTTATCGAACCGGGGTATGGAATGCATTTAATCTCAGTATCATAGTTACGGCGGTTTATATCTCAGTTTTAATTGGTGCCAGAGTTTTATCAGGTAATTATATTAATGGCGGTTACAGCGAAAGAAAGTGCGAAGGGTCAACCCGGTATACGGCTGTATCGGCTGCATGTATAAAGCCATTATCAGACGAACGAATCAAGCGAGTTTCATGCCATGAAGCCGGTCACCTTTTAGCGCTGGCATTCTTTGGTGAGCCACCTAAAAGCCTTTCAGTCGAGATAAAAAAATATCAAGCGCCCTATTTGGGAACATTGACCTATGATTTCGATGAAGATTTTCTTTGCTCAATGACTGGGGTCGAAAGCGCAATGAAAGTTTCCCTGGCTGGTGCGATTGCCGAGGAAATAATCTATGGGGATTGTTTGGTAGGACAGCAATTAGACAATGAAAAATGG
>CAIOHY010000295.1 GCA_903858205.1 uncultured Cellvibrio sp. | reverse complement strand
TTTTTGCTTTTCTGGTAATAGATTTGGAAACGCTTCACGAACAATATCCTCTTTTAAAGATTTGTATTTTGTTTGAAGTTTCTTATCTTTAGCAAGGCACAATGCCTCTGCTTCAGACCAATGTATACCTTCTAACATCTGAATAAACAGTTGTTCTTTTTTATGCCTAGTAAGATTAATATTCGGATCAAGCCAAACATACATACGTCTAAATTCTGCGTATAGATTAGTTTCGGAATAACCGCATCAGGACATGAGGCAAGATTATTCAAAGTGGATCAAGTCACCGGCTTAGGTACCCTTATGATTTTTGGTGTTTGCGGTGCGGGTGCCGCCAAAATTATGGCAACGCTCGAAAGACAGCTTTGACTAGGCTCTTTACTGTGAAAGATGCCGGCGCAAATCTGCATAAGATAAGCCGGTGCTAGTCAACCGCACGTCGATCGAGCAGTGCTTGCGCCAGCGTATTCGAATCAACGTATTCGAGTTCGCCGCCGACGGGCAGGCCGCGCGCAATCCGCGACACTCTTATTCCGTCCGACAAAAACATCTCGCTGATGTAATGGGAGGTCGCCTCACCTTCGACGGTGAAGTTGGTGGCGAGAATCACCTCCTTGACCATCCCGTCACGTGCGCGCTTTAGCAGACGGTCAAGATGTATCTCCTTTGGACCGACGCCGTCCAACGGCGATAACTTACCCATCAGTACAAAGTACAGACCACGATAAGTCTGCGTCTGTTCCATCATCAGCAAATCGCTGGGTGATTCGACAATACAGAGGAGTGATTTATCCCGCTTCGGATGGGCACATGTTTCGCAGATCTCCAACTCTGTGAATGTATTACACATTGCACAATGCCGAGTTCGGGAGATCGCCCCCATTAACGCGGTTGCGAGCCTCGCGGCACCGTCTTGGTCCCTCTGTAGCAAGTGAAAGGCCATACGTTGCGCGGATTTCGGACCAACACCCGGCAAGCAGCGTAGCGCATCAATCAACGCCGAAAGACTGGACGGCGCATTCATTTTTCTAAGTGCGCTTTCAAAACGGCAGCTTGAAGCCAGGCGGCATTCCCATACCCTGCGTGAATGCCCCCATCTTCGCCGACGAAATACTCTCAACTTTGCGTACGGCGTCATTAACTGCCGCCGCTATCAAGTCTTCCAGCATCTCACGGTCATCCATGACAGAAGAGTCAATCATGACACGCCTGACATCATATTTGCATGTCATGTTAACTTTGACCATGCCACCACCCGCGCCACCTTCAACTTCAATCGACGCAAGCTCTTCTTGCGCGCGCTTCATGTTTTCTTGCATCTGCTGGGCCTGCTTCATAAGCGCACCCAAGCCGCCTTTTGGAATCATCTTTTGCTCCGTACGTGTTGGATCGTTATTGTTGAATCGTCAACCTGCGGGACGGATCGCGGCACGATCGATAGTTGCGCCAAATTCATCCGTCAAACTCTTGATGAATGGATCGTTGTTGATGGATAGAATCGCCGCCCGCTCTGCCTCACTCCGCGCGCGATCTTCTGCGGCCGCGAGACTATGACCTACCACTTGGCTAATCATCACCTGAATTCGCAGATTTTCACCAAGCAGGCCAACCAGATCCGCCTTCAGCTTTTCTTGGTATTTCTTGTCGGCCAGGTGTTTTTGCGCCTCAGCAACCGTGAGTGACAAAACACCATCCGCAAAGCTAACAAACTCGGACTGTTTGGCGAGCATCCCAGCCATACCTGTAAAGCTGCGTGATGCAACAAACGCTGGCCAGTCAGAAACTGCGGGCGCATCGGCCACGGTATAGGACTTGGTTGACTCGCCGACCACCGCAGCTTGTAGTGGAAGCCCCCCAACCGACTTAACAGTCGGTGTGCTGCCAGGACCAACGGTCGATGATGTCGGTACGCCGGAAGGCACGTTTTTCGGCCCAGCCTCGCTCTCACTCCCGGAACGCAAAAATGCGATCGCCCGCAGCATGGTCATTG
>CAIOHY010000294.1 GCA_903858205.1 uncultured Cellvibrio sp. | reverse complement strand
GGTCAGCTAATTCGGTTAACAACAAAGCAGCTAATTTTGCTGCCGTTAAATCTTTTTGTACCAATGCGATACCCGCACCGGCTTCAGTTAAATTTTTTGCATTAAATGTCTGATGATCGTCAATCGCATTTGGTAAGGGGATTAATGTCGAGGCGACACCGGCCATCATTAATTCCGATACCGTTAATGCGCCTGCTCGACAAATCACCAGATCAGCCCAGGTATAGGCGGCAGCCATGTCGTCAATAAATTCCGTGACTTTGGCATTGACCTGATGTTGCATATACAAGGCCGTAGTCGCTTCTGCATGACCTTTACCGGTTTGATGCCAGACTTGTGGACGCGCATCGAGTGGCAACTCTGCCAAGGCTTGCGGCACCAATTCATTGATCGCTTTTGCGCCCAAACTTCCGCCCACAATTAATAGCTGTAGTGGTAATTTTTGTTGGGCACGCTCTGTGTAACGATCTTGCACACCCGGAATATTTTTTATTTGTTCACGCACGGGATTGCCGACAACCTGCTCACTACCAGCTTCACCAAAAGCATTGGGAAATGCTGCGAGCACTCTATTGGCGAACTTTGCCAGCAAACGATTAGTGGTTCCTGCTACCGCATTTTGCTCATGAATCACTAAAGGAATACCGGATAGTTTTGCGGCCAAACCACCGGGGCCAGATGCAAAACCACCAAAGCCCAACACCACATCCGGTTTAACTTGTCGAATAACACCCAAGGCTTGCAGTAATGCGTAAATAATCAGAAACGGCGCCTTTACTAACCCTGTTAGTCCGCGACCACGCACCCCTTCCACTTTAATAAGATGCAATGCGATATTTGCAGCAGGCACTAAACGATTTTCTATTCCGCGGCCGGTTCCCAACCAATTAAGCGTTGCACCGCGCGCGCGCAATTCTTCGGCAACGGCCAACGCAGGAAACACATGTCCGCCAGTTCCGCCCGCCATGATTAACACTGAAAACTTTTTCCCGGAGGACGCATTCATACAGCCGCCTCCACCAAACTTCTGCGTGGCGTCTTCGTAACTTCTGGCACGGCAGGAACATATCCAGCGAGTTCCCATTGCACGCGCATCACAAATGCCATCAGCACACAGCAAATCAACAAGCTACTACCGCCATAACTAATAAAAGGTAAGGTCAAACCTTTCGTTGGCAGCAGACCCGATGAGACGCCCATATTGATGAAGACCTGAAACGAAAACAAAATCGCGATACCAAATGTCGCCAGCGCCGGAAACATTTTCCCAGCAGCGAGATTTTGTTTTGCCACATTAAAAATACGCAAAATCAAGGCGGCAAATATTCCCAATAAAATAATCGCGCCGATCAAGCCAAACTCTTCCGCGATAATGGCAAAAATAAAATCCGTATGCGCTTCCGGCAAAAAGAACAATTTTTGCAAACTATTACCCAAGCCCAACCCAAACCATTCACCGCGCCCAAAACCAATCAGCGACTGGGTGAGCTGATAACCGGTATTAAACTGGTCTGCCCAAGGATCAAGGAAAGTAATTAAGCGCTGCATACGGTAAGGGGAAAGCACTGCAACAGCAGCCAAGCCACCAACGCCGATAACAATTAATAGCAAGAAGTGCAGCATGCGCACACCGGCAATAAACATCATCGCGAATACTGTTGCGCTCAGTACTACCGAGCTACCAAAATCCGGCTCCAACAACAACAAGCCTACAAACACACCAACAACCATTAAGGGTTTCAGAAAGCCTTGCCAACCAAAATGCAATTCTTGATAACGACGCGCAAAAAAACTGGCAAAAAATACCACCGCGCAAAATTTGGCGATCTCAGACACTTGAATGGATATAACACCAAGACTGAACCAACGTTGACTCCCGTTGACTTTTTTACCGATACCGGGAATCAATACAATTACCAGCAAGAAAAAAGTGAGCAACAAAAAATGGCCCGAGTAGCGTTGCCATACGCTCATAGGCACACATACGACGAACACTGCCAAGGCTATTCCGAGCAGCATGTATACCGCATGGCGCTTGGCAAAATACCAGGCATCGTTATAGGTCAGTGCAGCAAAAGAGACTGAAGCGGAAGCCACCATTATCAAACCAATCGACATAAGTGCCAGCCATAAGCACAACAGCGGCCAGTCGATACGCTGGCTTAGTGGCAATTGATTGAAGTGGGTGGTGGCATTAATCATGATGCGATTAACTCCTGCACTGCGAGGCAGAATTTTTCACCGCGATCTTCATAATTTTTAAACATATCAAAACTGGCGCAAGCGGGTGACAACAAAACCGCATCGCCTGGATTTGCAGCAGCGAATGCTTTATTAACCGCATCTTGCATTGAACCGGCATAAATAATTGTTGCCGCACTACCAATAGACTCAGCGATAATCGGGGCATCGCGACCGATTAAAATGACCTTGCTGTTGATTGCACGCAAGGCAGGCGTTAGCTCTGTGAAATCTTGCCCCTTACCTTCGCCACCCAAAATGATAATTAACTGCTGCGGGTCACGAGCCAAGCCTTGGATAGCTGCAAGGGTTGCGCCTATATTGGTGCCTTTGGAATCGTTATAAAATTCCACGCCATTTTTTTCTGCTACAAATTCACAGCGATGACGCAAGCCAGCAAATGCCTTCAAAGTGGCAAGCATGGCATCCATAGGAATACCTGCTGCATCACCTAACGCCATAGCTGCAAGAGCGTTATCGACATTGTGACGGCCACGAATTTTCAATTCTTTTGTTGAGATTAATGGCGTAAGGTTTTTTGCCAGAAATTCGCCATCGTCATTTTGAATCAAACCGAAACTGCCAAAATCGGCATTGCCACCAAAATAGACAGGCTTAACGCCCGCAGCCAAAGGTGGATGGGTCAGAATGTCTTTGCGATTTACCACAATATGCTCAGCACCAAAATACACACGCAACTTCGCAAGAATGTATGCACGCATATTTTCGTAACGATCAAGATGATCAGCGCTGATGTTTAAAATCGTCGCAACTTTGGCATTAAGTTTAGTGACCGTCTCCAATTGAAAACTGGACAACTCCATCACGTAGAGTTCAACTGCATCGCTTAACAATTCAAGCGCCGGCGTTCCAAGATTACCGCCCACTGCAACATTAATTCCGGCCGCCTTGGCCATTTCACCAACCAATGTTGTTACTGTACTTTTGGCGTTGGAACCGGTGATGGCGACAATCGGTGCTTTCGCAGCGCGAACAAATAATTCGATATCACCCACAACAGAAATGCCCGCCGCTTTTGCTTGTTCAATGGCAGGTGTGGCCACCGCAACACCGGGGCTTACAATAATTTCATCGCACGCTAACAAGGTGTTTGCATCCAATTCGCCACAAACAACAGTGACGCCCGGAAATTCTTGTTGAACTTGTTCAAGATTGGGAGGATTGCTACGCGTATCCATCAACACAAACGCCCACCCTTGCGCCGCCAAAAAGCGCGCCACCGACAAACCGGTAATACCGGTGCCGATAATCGCTTTTACTTTACTGGTGGCAATCATTTGGCTCACTGTCTTTTCTCTCTCAAATTCTGATTTAAAAAATAAATAATTTACGCGGACTTAATCAAACATGGTCTAACGCAGCTTCAAGGTCGCCAGACCAATCAGCACTAATACCAGTGTGATAATCCAAAAACGCACAATCACTCGCGGCTCTGGCCAGCCCTTTAATTCGAAGTGATGATGAATCGGGGACATGCGAAAAATGCGGCGACCGGTTAACTTGAACGAGGCCACCTGCAAAATCACTGACACGGTTTCCAGTACAAAAATGCCGCCCATAATAAACAGTACGATTTCATGGCGAACGATCACTGCAATCAACCCTAACGCAGCGCCCAATGCCAATGCGCCCACATCGCCCATAAATACTTGGGCGGGATAAGTGTTGAACCATAAGAAGCCCAATCCAGCGCCGACTAATGCACAGCAAAAAACGACTAATTCGCCCGCGCCAGGAATGTAGGCAATATTCAAGTATTGTGAAAATTGTGAATGGCCGGACAGATAGGCAATCAATGCAAGTGCACCTGCCACCATCACACTCGGCATAATCGCAAGGCCATCCAAACCATCGGTTAAATTCACCGCATTGCTGGTGCCTACAATCACAAAATAGGTGAAGACTATGTAGAACAAACCTAAATCGAGCGCGACATTTTTAAAGAAGGGAATAAACAATTGTGTTTCCGCCGGGCTTTGCGCGGTGTAATACAAAAATATCGCCGCACCAAAACCAGCAATCGATTGCCAAAAATATTTCCAGCGTGCTGGCAACCCACGTGAATCGCGCTTTGCCACTTTGCGATAATCATCCACCCAACCTACCGCACCAAAAATTGCAGTAACAATTAATACCACCCACACATAACGATTGGATAAATCAGCCCACAACAAAGTGCTGATAAAAATGGCCGATAAAATTAATGCCCCGCCCATGGTAGGAGTACCGGATTTACTCAAGTGGGATTGTGGGCCGTCATTGCGCACCGATTGGCCGATGCGTAATTCCGTTAGCCGACGAATGAACCAAGGGCCGAGCAATAACGAAATACCTAATGCCGTAAGTACACCAAGAATCGCGCGCACAGTTAAATATTGAAACACAGCAAAGCTGCGCAGATATTCTTGTAAGTATTCTGATAGCCAGTACAGCATTAGTGTGAGCCCCCCGCCGCATCACAAAGCTGGCGCACAACGAGATCCATAGCGGCGCTGCGCGAGCCTTTTATAAGTAAAGTAGTGTCCTTATTGGCAATTTTTTTGAGGTGTTCCACCAAGCTGGACTGATCTGCAAAATGCTGTGCGGCATTTCCGAAAGCACGCGACGCATTTTCACTGAGTGTGCCCACGGTAAATAGGTTGGCAATTTTTTTTGCACGGGCATATTCACCCAACTCAGCGTGCAACTCCGGCGCCTCCACCCCCAACTCAGCTAAATCACCCAACACTAAAATGCCTTGTGATTTTTGTGCGAGCACATCGATGGCTGCGCGCACTGAACCTGGGTTAGCGTTGTAACTGTCATCAATAATCTGCGCATCGTTAACGCCAATGTGACGACTCATGCGGCCAGCAACGGGCGAAAAACTCGCCAAGCCTTGTTTAATTTGCTGCAAATTTGCGCCCACAGCTGACGCACAGGCAGCAGCCATTAACGCATTGCGAACGTTATGCTCACCTTGCGCGTTGACGCTGACTTGCGTAGATGCACCATGCAAATTAATGGAGAACTCAATGCTATTTGCGCTCGGTTCAATATCCTGCGCAAAACAATCTGCATCGCGATTTTGAAAGGAAACACGAATCACACGACGATTAGTCAAGGCTGCCAGCCAATCAGGGGCAAAGCGATCATCAATATTGACCACGGCAGTACCGGTAGTCGGCAGTGCTGCGTAAATTTCGCCTTTCGCACGCGCCACACCTTGCAAAGAACCAAAGCCTTGGATATGCGCGGCCATCACATTGTTGATCATCGTAATTTGCGGCTTGGCGAGAGAGCAAAGGTATTCAATTTCCGCTGGGCCACTTGCGCCCATTTCAATTACCGCAAACTCATGATGCGCTTCCAACTGCAACAGCGTTAGCGGCACACCAATATGATTATTAAAATTACCTTTAGTCGCGTGGGTGGGACCACACTCGGCAAGAATGCCGGAGAGAAGCGTTTTAACTGTGGTTTTGCCACTGCTACCCGTAATCGCAATAATCGGGCGTAAAAACAAACTGCGATGCAGTGCTGCAATCTGACCGAGTGCCAGCAACGAATCGCTTACCACCAATTGCGGCAATTTGATGTCGGGGAAAAAACGCTCGACCACCAAACCACACGGCTTTTTCGCAACAGCATCATTAATAAAATCGTGCGCATCAAAACGCTCACCGCGTAGGGCAATAAATAATTCACCCTCTGCAAGCGTGCGCGAATCGGTATTTACACGAGTGAACTCCACATCGCCTTGCTTTAGCTGTGCAGTCACTGCACGCAAGGGCTTATTGGTGGCGATAAATTCTTCAACCCACTTTAAGGTAAGAGGCTTGATCATGAGTGAGCCTCGGATGACTGATTGTCGGTTTCATGTTTGGCGATACGGCGCTGCAACGACAAGCGCGCGTGTTTGCTATCGCTGAAGGGAAGGGTTTGGGTTGCGAAAATCTGGTAATCCTCGTGACCTTTACC
>CAIOHY010000293.1 GCA_903858205.1 uncultured Cellvibrio sp. | reverse complement strand
TCGATTTTTTCTTGCGAGGAATTTCCGTTGATAATTAATGTGGCGCCCGCGCTGGCGAGGCCGCTTGCCATCGCCATGCCGAGACCGTGAGTTGCACCGGTGACCAGTGCAATTTTTCCGGTTAAATCAAAGAGTGGGTGATTCATGTTTTTTACCTTCGCAAGGTCATATCCGAATCGTAGGGGCGCTGCTTGCCGCGCCCTGCTCGACCATTGGGCGCAGCAAGCAGCGCCCCTACATGTGGTGTGTCATTAACAATCGAGCAGAGAGCAGCAAGCAGCGCCCCGACAATAAATATTGATGATTTATTTCAATTCGCTTGGCTTATGGAAATCCATATCGGTGTAATCCATATTCTCGCCTGCCATTCCCCAAATAAAGGTGTAGTTGGCAGTGCCAACACCGGAATGCATTGACCAAGGCGGCGATACCACGGCTTGCTCATTGCCTACCCAAATATGACGGGTTTCATTTGCGGGCCCCATAAAATGGCAGACCGCGTGAGTGTCGGGAATACTGAAATAAAAATAGGCTTCCATACGGCGGCTGTGGGTGTGCATTGGCATGGTATTCCAAATGCTGCCGGGTTTTAATTCGGTCATGCCCATTTGCAGCTGGCAGGTATCGAGTACGGTGCTAATCATTAATTGATAAATATCGCGCTCGTTACAGGTATCGCCTGCGCCCATATGCAACACTTTGCTATTTTCTTTGTTTACTTTTTTGGTTGGATGGCTCGTATGAGCTGGCGTGGAGTTCAAATAGAACTTGGCTGGATTGGTTGCATCATCACTGCTAAAGAAAACTTCTTTCGCACCGCGGCCAATGTAGAGCGCTTCTTTAGTGCCTATTTCATAGACTTCACCATCAACCGACACTTTACCGCTGCCGCCAATATTAATTGCGCCCAATTCGCGGCGATCCAAAAAGAAATCCATCTTCAATTGATCGTAGGTTTCCAGTTGCACGGGTTTGGTAACCGGCATAACACCGCCCACCATCAAGCGCTCGTAATGGGTGTAGGTGAATTGGACTTCATCGGCAATAAAAACGCTTTCTACTAAAAAGTGTTTGCGCAGTTTGTCTGTATCGTAATGTTTGTAGTCGTCGACATGGACTGCGAAGCGTTCTTCAAGAACTTTCATAATAAAACCTTCTGTCTTTCAGCTAGGCCATCGCACAATGGCTCGTTTGGTTGATAACACATTTACCGCGCAGTCGCCCACCAGAGAAAACAACTCCGGTGAGCGAAAAATTATTATTGTTTGAGCAATTTATATATTTCTACACCCGCCAGAATAAACGGGGTGTTGCCTTTGGGATCGTTGGAGACAATGCGCTCGGTCATGTAATAGTCGTAGCTGCCATCGCGACCAAAACCTAAACCGGCAACCAAACATTGATCATTCATGCTGACTTTTCCGTCGGCATGCAGAGTGACAAATTCATTGATCAACCCTTGGTAACTTTTTATCGCAACATCGCGATAGGATTCAGGCAAATAACCTTTGTTGACGGCTTTGGTATAAAAGTAAGTGAACATGGCGCTGGCAGTTGATTCGCGATAGTTGGCAATGGCGCCCGGCTTGTCGATGATCTGCCACCAGGTTGCAGTTTCTGCATCCTGATAACGCAAAATGTCGGCTGCTAATTCTACGCTGATATCGATTAAGGTTTTGCGCAGTTCAGTTTCGGATTCCGGAATAAAATCCAATACATCGACTAATGCCATCGCGTACCAGCCAATACCGCGCGCCCAGAATTGTGATGCGCGGCCAGTTTCTTTATTTGCCCATTGCGCTTGTTTAGATTCATCCCACGCATGGAAATACAAACCGGTTTGTGGATCACGCAATTGATTACGCGCAATCACAAATTCATGCACGGCTTCTTTAAAACTTTCACGTTGCTGCTCGCCGGTTTCATAGAGTAATGCGTACTGCACAAGGAACGGCATACCCATGTAAACACCGTCGAGCCACAGCTGATTGGGGTAGGTTGCACGGTGCCAGAATGCGCCTTCACTGGTGCGTGGATGGCGCTTTAAATTCGCGCGCAAAAAATCCACCGCTTTGCGATATTTTTCTTGTTTGGTGCGCTGCTCAAGCAGAATGACCATCTGACCAGGTTTGGTTAAATCGATACTGAATAAATCCGGCTCAAAGGTGTGGATGTGGCCATCGTCACGGATATAACTACCCGTCACCGTTTCCAAGGCTTTTTGATAAGCGGGGTTAGGGCTGATAGCATCCAATTCTTGCAGCGCATGAATTTGCATACCGACCACATCGTATTCAAATTTGCCGGGGCGCTTGCGGTATTCATCCCAACCTTGATAGTGATAGTTCAGGGTTTTGCGTTCTAATTCTGAATCTGCCAAGCCTTTCGCCCATTTCAATGCAGCGTCTGCATCAAGCGGATTTTTTTTCGCATCGGCACTCAGTGTCGATTCAAAACGCACGCGTGGCGTTTTGGTCAAGCGTTCCACTTCACGATCGAGATAGGCTTTAAAATCGGCTTCGGTTTTGATGCCATCCAACTCATGTTCCCATGCGGCGAGGAAATAATACTCCAACTCGCCGCCTTTATTTTTCATCACAGAAACGTATGAGTTTTCATCCGTAGTTTGGTCGGCGCGATCATCGCGACGGAAAATAACCGCCATACCTAAATGATCATTATCGCCACTTAAACTTTGTTTGCCCCAACTCGCGACATAAGTCCAGGCGTAACCGCTGGTATTCTGGTTGCCTTCAATAAGTGTGGTGCCTTTGTGCTTTACCAAACCGATTGCCATATTGGGTAATTGCTGGCTGGCTTTAAGTTTAACATTTACCAATCGGCTGCCAGCATTCATAGAAAAATGCGCATTCAGATCCAATTTTTGATCGTTAATTTGCCAGCCGTTGTAATTAATTTTGAAACCGGAATAGAGGTCACCATTGTTGGTAATAATCGCATCGCGCGTATCCACGAGCGAAACCAGATCGACACTTTTGCCATTCCAGAAACCAAAACCGCCCATGCCGAGTGATTTACCGACTTTTAAAACGTCCACGCCCCAATCAGCATTCAAGTGATAGGAGTCGTAACCATCCAACCCTACATTTTGCAAAACGACGTCATTGATTTTTTTGCCGAAAATATCAAAACCATTGCGCCAATCGAGATACACACGGTAGGCAACTTTATCCGATTCGATACCGGGGCCTTCGTAGCGGATCCAGTAAGAGTGATCAGTGTATTGCGGCGGCGGCGTTACACTTTGCACATTTTTAAAAGTGCCGCCGATATATTCTTTGCCTTTCCACTCACCGCCTTCTTTGATCGAAATTTCCGCTTGGGTTTGTTTTTTCAACGCCGGCTTGGGAATGGCGGAATCACTGGAGATAGTGAAGGATTTAATTTCTGCCGGATTAAAATCGGCGGCCAACAATAAACCATCGAGTGTGCCGTCGCCGTCAGTATCCACAGTTTGCGATGGTTGCGCCGCGCCGTCAGCGATCACATTCAGGTTTTTAATCGCATCACTTTGCGCGCTTATGCCAAGATCGTAAAACGGAAAATAGATTGGCTCTTGCTGCACTGCAAAATTATTGGCATTGGTAATTTCTGCCGTTGCCAGTTGATGATTCACACTGGCAGGTTGCGCAACAGGTGTTGTGGCAGTAGCTTGTTGTTCGTCGGTTTTTTCTGGTGAGCAACCCGTTAATGCCGCCAGAAAAATACCACCATAAATCACTCTACTGTTAAACAATACACTCACGTTGCACACCTCTTGTCGTTCAATAAAAGTTAAGCTCTCATAATCAAATAGGGATGCCAGCAAGCTGACATCCCAAAAATTTGGAGGAGTAGAAATAAAAAGTGTGGGTTCTGTTGGTGCCAAAGTTGTACAAATACTTGATGGCCATGCTGATGTTTATGTGCACACCACTGGTTTTTATGAATGGGATATCGCAGCTCCACTTGGAATTGCCGTTGCCGGAGGATTAGCTGTTTGTGACATTTTAGGAAATCCACTAAAACTAAATAAAGAAAATGTAAGAGTAGAAAATGTCATAATTTGCAGACC
>CAIOHY010000292.1 GCA_903858205.1 uncultured Cellvibrio sp. | reverse complement strand
GGCATGACCTACAACCCGCTCACCAAACACTACAAACTTAATCCAAATGATGTGAGCGTTAATTATCTTTTGCATGCAAAAAAGGTCAGTGAATAATGGCCAAACCTATTCGCGCAGTGATGTTTGATCTGGATGGCACCTTATTAGATACAGCGCCGGATTTTGTTGTCGTCGTCAATCAGCTACTTGCCGAACAACAACGCCCTTCACTCGCAGCCGACGCTATTCGCGCAGGCGTTTCTAATGGTTCCAAAGCGCTGATTAAAATTGCATTTTCAATTGACGAAACCAACACGCAATTTGAACCACTACGGCAACGTCTGCTGGAACTTTATTTGGCACATATTGCGGTCTACACCATTCCCTTTCCGGGTATTAATGAGTTGCTCGACAAGCTTGCCGACAACAACATTGCATGGGGTATCGCCACCAATAAGCCAGCAACCTATACCCTGCCATTGATGGCAGCGCTCGACATACAACCAGCACCGGCCAGTGTGATTTGCCCTGACCATGTGGCACGTAGCAAACCTGACCCTGAGTCGCTCTTTCTCGCAAGTAAACTATTAGGCTGCGCGCCTGATGAAATTATTTATATCGGTGATCATAAGCGCGATATCGACTGCGGCAAAGGCGCTGGCAGTATTACTATCGCTGCCGCCTACGGTTATGTAGATGAAGGCGATGATCCGGCCAACTGGAATGCCGATTACTGCGTACATCATGCCAATGAAATTTGGCCGATTGTTGAAAAATATTTGTAATACTCTTCGTTAAAGGCATAGCCATGCACATTCCACACGACTACACCATTCAACCTGACACACTTAGCGGAAAAATTATTCTCATTACGGGTGCCGGCGCAGGCATTGGCAGAACGGCAGCAAAAACGTTTGCGGCCTGCGGCGCGACCGTTATTCTTTGCGGGCGTACACTGGCCAAACTCGAACAGGTTTATGATGAAATTGAAGCGGCGGGCAATCCACAACCCGCAATTTATCCGATCAATTTTGAAAGTGCTGTTGAAAAAGATTACGACGATATGTGCAACGCACTTGAAGACACCTTCGGACGATTGGATGGGATCTTGTTTAACGCCGCTGATTTGGGTGAACGCACACCAATAAGTAATTACTCAGTTAATGCATGGCTGCGCTGTATGCAAATTAATGTGAACTCACCTTTTATGATGACCCAAGCGCTGCTGCCACTGCTGGAGCGCTCAGAAAACGCGAGCATTGTGTTTACCAGTTCCAGTGTGGCATTTAAAGGCCGCGCATTTTGGGGCGCCTATGCCGCATCCAAAGCGGCAACCGAAAATTTTATGCAGACGCTGCACGATGAATTGGAGGGTGCAACTCGTATTCGAGCTAACAGCATTAATCCCGGAGCCACCCGTACTGCGATGCGCGCAGCCGCTTATCCTGCAGAAAATCCTGAAACTGTAAAAACACCGGAGGAATTAATGCCTTCTTACGTGTATTTGTTAAGTGATGATTCTATTGGTGTTAGCGGGCAGGCTTTTCATTATCAACAATAACTTTATATCGCCCAGTTCGCGCAAACTGTAAGCAATAAAAAAGGAGATCGATGAATCTCCTTTTTTTTTGACTCAAGCTTGACGCCCATGTTAGTGACTGGATTTTTGCATCATTTCCAACAGGGATGCTTCAGCGCGAGACAATCCACAGCGCCGGGCAACTTCATCACAATCCATCCCCATTTTGAACATTTGTGCTGCCTGCGAATAGGGCTGAAATTCCTCATCATTGTAGTAGTCAATTTTTTCAGGTTTTTTTGCTGCGTTGGCTTGCAAACGTTTTTCCATGGCCAACAAGCGCTGCCCCATCCCAACGGAGCCGCTACTGGATGCAGCGACTTCACGCATGAGTTTTTGAATGAGTTTTTCATTGACTTCTGCCTGACGACGCACATGCTTCAGGCTGAGCACGGCAATCGTCAGCGCGATAACGCTGACAACTGCAGATATTGACATGCCTACTTCCAACACTGTCATGAAAATGTCTCTGCGCCAGATTCCATCAGTGACGACTCGCTTCCACTAAATGACTCAACAACTCAAACATCCTCCAACTCAGACCACTCTTCACTGGTCAGCAGTTTGTTCAAATCGATAAGAATTAAGAGTTCATTGTTTTTGTGGCAGACCCCCTGAATAAACTTGGCACTTTCTTCGTTGCCAACATTGGGGGCCATTTCAATTTCGGACTGGCGCAGATAAACCACTTCGGCCACGCTATCCACCAAAATACCTATCACATGGCGATCGGTTTCGATAATCACAATGCGGGTGTTATCGGTTATATCGCCGCTGGATAAATTAAAGCGATGGCGGGTATCAATCACCGTCACCACATTACCGCGCAAATTGATAATGCCCAACACATAGGACGGCGCACCGGGAACCGGAGCGATTTCGGAGTAGCGCAGTACCTCCTGGACTTGCATCACATTGATGCCGTAGGTCTCACCATCCAAGCGAAAGGTTACCCATTGCAATACGGGATCATCACTACTTTTATTTTTTGCTGCATCAGTTGCCATCGTCTAATTCCTCTGTAACCGCCTCTGGTGGACGGCAAATCACGTAAATATCGTTCTAACTATAGCCGAGGACTTTTCCTATGCCACTTTTGTTTAGCTATCAATGCTGAAGCTTATTAATCGGATGATGAAAGTCTCAGCTGGGTGTAATCAGGCAGGCAGGAAATTTTTATCGGCCTCAATTAGCATTTGGCCAATACGAGGGATGTCCAGCAAGGCGCACATATGTTCTTTGACCGTGCCTGCAAGCCAAGGGCGTTTGCCGCGATCGCTCCGCCATTTAACGTCTTCAGGCATGAGGGTGATTGGTTGATTAACCGAATCAACCGCCAGCCCCCATGGCACTCCGTTTATCGACATCACATACTTCGCTGTTTCCACAAAACTAGGATCATAACGTTCCGGCATTACAAATTTAGCCGTATTAACCGTGCGAATTTTTCCTGCCGGCGTCGGCTGCAATCCCATAAACCAATCAGCTTGACCAAATAGAGGGGTCAGCTCGTCAGTTAAGGGTTGAATTTGCCCTAGCGAAATCAGGGGCACCGCAAGTGTCAAGCCCGACACCTTGAACAAGAGCACATCAAATCGCGACTGCGCCCACTGGGGTCGCCCATTATCCAGCCACTCCAATCCGTCGATTTGAAACTGCGCAACCTGAGCGGGCTGTTCATCTAGCGCATCTGATATCTCCGCTATGGGTGGAGCCTCTATCACCGGGATTTCAATTACCCAGTCCTGAATCTCGTTGGGATCATTGACAAATGCAGGCTTGGCTTCGGTCGACACCTGAGTAGTTATAGCTGCATCAACCAATAATTGTGCGCGTGCTGACTGCAATAATTTTTCTAACTGGCGCTTTTGTTCAAGTGTTTGTAGCGCCGCCGGTTCTGCAAAAGTACTTATTGGTTTTAAGGTTTTAGGAGCAGGCTCAGCGCGAAGAGTATTTTTTTTAGGCTTATCCTCTGCTGTTTTTTTTGTGGGCAAGGAAATGACGCGCGCACCGCCTGAGCTTGCGGCAACTGGCATAGGTCGCTCTTGTAGCGTGGAAAACGACTGCGCAAGCAGATCCTCACCCCCTAGCAAGTCGTCAAAGTAGCTGGTCAGGCTGTCATCAGGTGGCCTGATGCTATCACCTGAGTCATGCTCCTTACTCACGAGACAACACCCGCCTTGTTGGCGATCGCCCCTGCGGCAACCTCAGAATTTACTTCGTCCGCACCAATTGCTTTTTCGAGCCAATGCCAAAGGGACAAATAGGCCTCTGCACCGCGGGAAGTGGCGTCAAATAAATGGGGTGGGACACCCGCTTTGCTCGCATCACGGAATCGGGTATCGATGGGAATGTGACCAGGCCATGCGTGTTCTGGATAAGTGTTGCGGATGGTGCGCAAGCTGGTGACCGATGCCTGAGTGCGCCGATCAAACATCACCGGAACAATCGTGTAAGCCAGTGCTTTCTTGCGTGAGCGCGACATCATCTTGAGCGTATTAACCATACGCTCCAAACCTTTCAGTGCAAGGAATTCGGTCTGCACAGGAATCACGAGATATTGGCAAGCCGCCAACGCGTTTACCATCAGCACACCTAACAATGGCGGAGTATCGATCAGCACGTAGTCATAATCATCAGCGACATGTGCTAGCGCTCTGCTTAATACCAAGCCCATTCCATCTTGCCCTATGGCCTGACGCTCAAGCGTCGCCAACGCAGTGGTCGATGGCAACAGATGGAGGTTTGGATAATCGGTGCGGATGATGAGTCTGCGGATGGAATCCCGCGACAGCTCTTTTCGCTCCTGAAATAAGGTGTAACTGCTGAGCGTTTGTGTATCGGGATCCTGGCGGAAATAGGTCGATAGAGAGCCATGGGGGTCAATATCCAGCAAGAGAACGCGCTTTCCTGATGAGGCAATGAGCCCCCCAAGCGACACGCTGGTGGTTGTTTTTCCCACCCCACCCTTTTGGTTTGCTATTGCCAGAACACGCACGTTTGAATCCTCGCTGACGTCAAACACCAGACACTTTTGCCAATACTCCAAGTACAGCAAGCTCTATGCCCACTCAGCCCCATATCAGGCCTACTTTTCAACCAGCCGGACGTTAAGTATTGCCCAGCGCTAAGGAACGTCAAGTTATCGGCATTTGTTCGGGAATATTTAATCGGGAACCTAAAGTGATGCCATTGCTAGCACTAGCGACGAGAGGATACGTGCAATTAGGGAGCTAAAGGCACTGGTGAGGAGGGAGATTTACTGGGTTCTACACTGATCTTGGGGCGATCCATTTTACGTTTTGCAACCATAATAGCAACGCGACGGTTTTGCGCGCGCCCTTGTTCGGTCTCGTTTGCGGCAACCGGTTGATACTCGCCGTAACCGACAGCTGACAATCGCTCCGGTGCAACTCCCTTGCTCGCCAAATATTTTACGATTGCGCTGGCGCGTGCAGTGGACAATTCCCAGTTGGTCGGATATTTCACGCTCTTGATGGGAATGTTATCGGTAAAGCCTTCTACTTGAACGGGATTTGAATAGCTTTTCAAAATCCCTGCGATTTCATCGAATATTTTCTGCGCTTGTTCACTGGTGTCAGCGCTGCCCGAAGAAAACAAAATGCTGTCTTTCAATTCAATCTGCAGCCACAACTCATTGCTGGAGACTTGAATCATTTGATCATTAATAAGTTGGGTAAATTTCTCCGTAACCAGATCCGAAATTTGTGTTAACTCGTCACTGGTTTTGACGGGGATGTCGGGCTGCTCGGCTTCAACAGAAGACTGTGTATTACTGAGGGACTCACTCACTGCGGAGGTCGCTTGGCCAGCTTCCGAGTCGATTGCTGCTGGACTCATATCAATGGGCGTAATGATTGTCGACGAGGGTGAATTATTGTCGGCCGGTTCAGCACTGGTGCGTGCGTTGGTTGGTTGATTGAAGGCTTCGATAAAGGTGTCAGACAGAACGCGATACTTACTATCGTTGACGTGCGAAATGGAATACATCACAACAAAAAATGCAAACAAAAGCGTAATGAAGTCGGCATAAGAAACCAGCCAACGCTCTTGATTTACGTGAACCTCTTGCCGTCTACGACGCACCATAAAAACAACTATTGTTAATGCGGATGCAGATATCCGTTTAATTTCATCTCAATCGAGCGGGGATTTTCGCCATCGGCGATTGCAATAATGCCCTCGATAATTAACTCGCGGTATTGAGAGTTTTCATTGACGCACATGCGCAATTTATTGGAAACCGGAATAAACACCAAATTCGCCAAGGCCACGCCGTAAATAGTCGCAACGAACGCAACTGCGATACCTGGCCCGAGAGTAGCGGGGTCAGCAAGATTATTCATCACGTGAATCAAGCCAATAACGGCGCCGATGATACCGATCGTGGGCGCATAGCCACCCATAGATTCGTAAAATTTTATCGCATCAAAATCGCGTTGCTCATCGACAATTAAATCCGATTCCAGAATACGTCGAATCACTTCAGGCTCATTGCCGTCCACTAACAACTGCAATCCTTTTTTTGCGAATTTATCTTTTTCCCGCTCGGAAATAGTTTCAAGCCCCAATAGACCGTCCTTACGCGCGGCCGCCGCCCAGCGCACTATATTGGCAACACCCTGCTTGAAAGGAATATACGGAGGCTTAAAAACCCAGCTAATAATTTTTAACGCGCGCTTCAAACTATTTTTGGAGGTTTGCAACATGGCAGCACCCAAAGTACCACCGATAACAATAAATGCAGCGGGGCCATTAGCTAAGGTAGCTAACCCACCGCCTTCTAAAAAATTACCGCCAATAATTGCCGCAAAGGCAATAATTACTCCAATGATACTGAGTAAATCCATTACATGACCTCTCGTACCAGGCGCGGCCCAATCTCTTTCAAACTCAGCACTTTGTCGCTCAAACCAGCGCGAGCAACTGCCATCGGCATTCCATAAATTACACAGCTTGCTTCATCTTGCGACCAGAGCGCTGAACCGGCTTCTTTTAATAATCGTGCGCCATTACAGCCATCCGAACCCATACCTGTTAAAACGACGCCCAATACTTTATCGCCATAAATATTGGCTGCAGATCCGAAGGTGATGTCCAGCGAGGGCTTGTAATTAACACGCTCATCGTCCGGTAAAACCCTAACCGAACCGCCATTGCGTTTATCGAGCATCAACTGCTTACCGCCCGGCGCTAGCAATGCCAAACCAGGTTCCAATTGATCGCCATCAACCGCTTCACGAACGCGTATGTTGCACTGCTTGTTTAAGCGGTCGGCAAACGCTTTGGTGAAATTCTCTGGCATATGCTGTACCAGCACTATGGGCAATGGAAAATTGGCGGGTAGCGTAATTAACACCTCGGCCAAGGCAACAGGCCCGCCGGTTGATGCGCCAATCACCAGAATTTTCGGCTGCTTTTTCAGGCGGTAGTTATCAAAGCCGGACACTTTGGCAGGCTCATCTTGCGAAAGACTTGCCGGTGGGCGATAGGGAGTTGCAACCGGGCTTGGGGCTCTGGGGCTCGTGACCTGAGGAGCAGGCACAGGTTTTGGCTCAGCCGCTGGCGCTGGCGCTGCACGGGATCCAACACCGGCCAAGGTGATTAACCGCTCGTGTAATTTTTTCTTGAGCGAATCCGAACTACGTGAGACCTCTGCAAAATCTTTGGGGATAAAATCCAGTGCGCCCGCCGCTAATGCATCCAAGGTTACCTTGGCGCCTTCGTAGGTGAGTGATGAAAACATCAGAATGGGGACTTTACGACTGGCCATAATTAACTTGATGGCCGTAATACCATCCATGACCGGCATTTCAAAATCCATCGTGATGATGTCGGGCTTTAGCTGCTCTGCTTTTTCTACTGCTTCACGCCCGTTGCTAGCGATACCAATCACTTTTAGATCTGGATGCTCACTAATAATATCTTTCAAGCGATGCTGAAAGAAATTGGAATCGTCAACTACGAGCACCCGGACAGGCATCTAACTTACTCCGCAGTGGCAACTGCTTTGGACAATAAAATAATGCGAGCGACCGCGGGGAAAACAAGTGTCATCCAACACGACTAGCTGTGGCCCCAGCTAGTCGATCCCTTTGCATAGCGGCGCAACAAACTCGGAATATCCAGAATCAATGCGATAGTGCCATCACCCGTAATGGTCGCACCCGCCATACCCGGAGTGCCTTGCAACATTTTTCCGAGCGGTTTGATAACCACTTCCTCTTGACCAATTAATTGATCAACGACAAAACCCACTCGCCGAGTACCGACGGTCACAATAACGACATGCGCGTTATCGGGGCGGTCGCCATAGGCATTTTTAACCAGCCAGTCTTTCATGTAGAACAATGGAATCGCTTGATCGCGAATTGCGACGCAATCCTGACCATCAACAATGTGACTCTTGGTGAGATCCATATGGAATATTTCGTTCACGCTCACCAATGGGAACGCAAAGGTTTGCTGCCCAAGCATAAACATTAGGGTGGGCATAATCGCCAAAGTAAGCGGTACTTTGATAATAAAACGCGTGCCCTTCCCTAACTCCGATTTAATTTCCACGGTTCCGTTAAGCTGACTGATTTTGGTTTTCACCACATCCATGCCAACGCCGCGCCCGGACACATCTGAAATTTCTTTTTTGGTGGAGAAACCCGGAGCAAAAATTAAATTGTAAGCCTCAGTATCCGATAAACGATTAGCGGTATCTTCATCGTACAGCCCTTTTTCAACGGCGATGGTGCGCAGCTTTACCGGATCCATACCAGCGCCGTCATCGCTGATCGACAACAGAATATGGTCACCTTCTTGCTCTGCAGAGAGTACAACTTGTCCTAAACGCGGTTTACCGGCAGCTTCACGTACCTCGGGAAATTCAATACCGTGGTCAACCGAGTTGCGCACCAAATGCACGAGCGGATCGGCGAGTGCTTCAACCAAATTTTTGTCGAGATCGGTTTCTTCACCCACCAATTCCAAATTGATTTCTTTGCGCAAGCTGCGCGCCAAATCACGCACTACACGCGGGAACCGGCCAAAGACTTTTTTGATCGGCTGCATGCGGGTTTTCATTACCGATGTTTGCAAATCGGCAGTCACCACATCCAAATTCGCTACCGCTTTTACCAAAGCCTCATTTGCCGAACTGTTTCCCAAACGCACTAAACGATTGCGCACCAAAACCAATTCACCGACCATGTTCATAATGTCGTCGAGGCGTTGTGTATCAACGCGCACGGTCGTTTCGACTTGCGGCGCTTCTCTGTCACCAGCAGGCGCTGGCGCAGCGGCCGGGGCTGCAGCAGCAGGCTTAGGTGGTTCAACTTTTTTGGCTGGAGCAGCGGCAGGTTTTGGAGCTACAGGAGCACGCTTAACCTCTGCTGTTTTTGGGGACGCTTGCGGCGCAGGAGCTGCTCCGTTTGTAATACCCGGTCCCTTACCTTTGCCGTGCAATTGATCAAGGAGCGCATCAAATTCATCATCACTGATGAGATCGCCACTCGCTGCGGGTGGCGTTGGCAGAACGGCTGCCGGCGCTACTGCCTCTGCGCTTGGTCCGGGAGCTTTTCCTTTGCCATGCAATTGATCAAGCAGTGCTTCAAACTCATCCTCGG
>CAIOHY010000291.1 GCA_903858205.1 uncultured Cellvibrio sp. | reverse complement strand
ATTCTTTGGATGGAAGAATGGCTAAAACGCTATCCTGGAACATTGCTTATTATTTCGCACGATAGAGATTTCCTTGATGGCGTCTCGAACGTAACCGTTCATGTGGATGATCGCAAGCTTAAACGCTATAGCGGTAATTACAGTGCCTTTGAGCGCCAACGCGCAGCGCATCTCGAATTAATGGAAGCCGCATTAGACAAGCAGCAACGTAAACGTGCTCATCTAACGTCGTTCATTGAACGATTCAAAGCCAAAGCCTCGAAAGCCAAACAAGCGCAAAGCCGGGTAAAGGCATTAGCTCGTATGGAAGAACTAGCGCCTTTACGTGCAGCGGCTGAGTTTTCTTTTGAGTTTCGCGAACCTGAACGTGCACCAAACCCGTTGCTTGTACTGGAAGATGTCGATGCAGGTTATCGAGGTAGTAAAGGCGAAGAAAAATGCATAGTCGCAGGGATTAATTTTTCGTTGACGCCAGGCCAACGCATAGGATTGTTAGGTGTGAATGGCGCGGGTAAATCAACCTTCATTAAAACAATCGCTGGCGATATCGAGCCTTTACATGGTGTGGCGCGATTCGGCAAAGGACTCGTCATTGGATACTTTGCGCAACACCAATTAGAAATGCTTCGCCCAGATGATTCACCACTGATGCATCTGGCACGCATAGCACCCGATGTGCGCGAACAAGAATTACGTAATTTTTTAGGTCGTTTTAATTTTCCCGGTGAGATGGTGAAAAGCCCGATAGCGCCGTTTTCTGGCGGTGAGAAATCACGACTTGCCTTGGCTTTGATTGTCTGGCAGCGCCCTAATCTTCTACTACTTGACGAACCAACCAATCATTTAGATTTAGAAACTCGCGAGGCACTCACTGAAGCGTTGGCACAATTCGAAGGCACCATGTTGCTCGTCTCACATGATCGTCATCTCTTGCGTGCAACGTCGGATGAATTCGTGATCGTGGCTGATGGAAAGATGACTCCCTTCGATGGTGATCTAGATGATTACCGCGACTGGATGATGAAATCTAAACTGGCGGCACAAAATGCGGCACGCAACGCCACATCGTCGATATCGTCATCTACTACGACACCAGCACCAACCGCAATCACGCCATACAAAATCGAGCGCAGCGATCAAAAAAAGATAACGGCACAAGAAAGGCAACGAGTTGCCGCACTTAAAAAACCTTTAACAATTAAATTATCCAAGCTTGAAAATGAAATGGGTGTGATTAACAAAGAGCTTGCACGTATTGAACACTCAATGACAGATGAAACTATCTACGATGCTTCGCGTAAAGATGAATTAAAATCATTGTTAGACGCACAAGTAAATAGTAAGCGGCAATTAGAACGCATTGAATCAGAGTGGCTGCAGTTAAACGAAGAACTTGAGCAATTAGACATTGAATAAAATAAAGTAAGACTCTAAGAAGCCGGGATATAAGAAACGCATGCAGCGCTACGTAAAGCAGGGCTGCATGATCGTGATATGTTGATTGAAATAGAACTGAGTTGAATCAATAACGAGTAATCAGCATTACTCTAAATGTTCGTGATTCTATGGGGTGAAATACCCGATATGGGCCATTCGTATTCGAGGCTCCACCAACACCAGTGTATGAGTCAACGGCATAATCAATCGCCGAGCTTTGGGTATTGAGTAAATTAAAACCAATAAACTCAATTTTTGTATCTTTGTTGACCCGATATCCCACCTTGCCATTGAGAGTTGTCGTCGAGTCCGAACGCATAGAATTATCTTCGGTCAGCGGACGTGGGCCAAAATAGCGCAGTTGCAACGAGCCATTGTAAGGACCCTGGTTGTCAATAATTGCTGCGACAGAAGCTACGCCCTCAACGGCTCCTTCAATATATTTTCCTCCTCCACCTGCATCTCTGAATCGCGCTTTGGCATAAGCAAAATCAGCGTCTAAGGTCAGCCATTTCGTGGCTTTGAAGTAGTTATTAAATTCAAAGCCTGTACGGCGGGTTCGGCGACCAGAATCTTCTGTCAAACCCGCATCGCCCACATACACAATCTCTGACGCATTATCGAGTTGAAACAGCGCCAGCGTGGTTTGTAAACCTTCTATGATTTCGGTTCGAATACCTACTTCCTGACCAAAGGTTTTAACAAGACCTTGCGATCGAGTTCCCGATCCTATCGTTACCCCACGTGCATCATTAGAATGGTAGCCAT
>CAIOHY010000290.1 GCA_903858205.1 uncultured Cellvibrio sp. | reverse complement strand
GCTGAGGTTAACTTCACCCCAAGTGCAACAATCAACATAGGAATTGCCAACACCGCCAATATGCCCAAACCTAATACTAAATCTTCCAAACGTTTCGCCCAGCCATTATCAACGAGTGGCGAATCATAAATACTGAGCGCGGGAATTCCCTGCAAACAAGTCAAGCGCGAGTGCAACAAATCGAAACTGAACACATCGGGAATCACATAGGGCGATACAGTGGTATCCGCAAGGCGATCAATTACGGAGTGCATACGCAATTCCGCGCGCATCGGCAGTGCGACAAATACGATATCCAATTTGCCATCATGCGCATCCTGATAAAGCTGCTCCAAGCCTCCTTTCACTTCAATGTTGCTGCCAAATAAGCGGCGACCCACATCATTGTTGGGAGCGCGATCATCGTAAAAGCCAATTACTTTGTAGCCCAGCCAAGGCATTACTGACATAGAGTTAATTACACGCAAGCCCAAATCATTCGCACCCACAATTGCAACACGACGCGGCTCAGTAGGGTTAGCACGCACCTTGGCAAGAATAATACGCCGCCCTATATGCATCGCAATCATCATCGCTGGAGTAACTACCAGCCAACTACTAATCGCCATTAATCCCAAGCTGGTAAACGGATAAACAATGACAGCGGCAAGAACAATAAACAGCAGTGTGGCAACCCAGGCGAGAAATAAACGAATCGCCAAATCAATCATCGAGTGTCCGCGCCAGAGGTAATAGACCTCATTACTTTCAGCAAAAAAACCAAAAATAATTACCACACTGATTGCGAACGCGGTGTAGATATTATTCCACGTCAAGCCCATTAGATGTAACGCGCACCAGAGCACAAACACAATCAGGGCACTATCAATTGCTCGAAATAATGCGAGAATTTTGGAATGGTGAAAACGGACGACGGGCGGCTCATTCGACAAAGTAACAGGACTGACCAACGCCCCGTCAACAGATGGATTACTCATTTCAACCTCCATGCAAGTTACCACTTGATACCAGCACTTTACTGCTGCACATACAGCCGTTAGTGAAGAAAGCATCCAGAGTAAATCAAAACACTTCCTTCATTCTCGCAAGGGTATTTAGCATTTTTCAGGCCAAATTTTTCAGATGCCGAATTTTTATCGGTTTTGTTAGATGAAAAAACAATAAAAATCCCGAAATGGGAAATAGATCATCAAGCATGACGCCTCAGTCAGCACGACCAAAAAAATGTGATTTTATTCAAGCCTAAATTCGCCCCAAGATAACGCAACGAATCACCAAAAAAGCTCATAAAAGGCATGATGACAGGATTTACAGCACGCCGATGAATGCAGCGTTTATAAGAGCGCTAGCGCACGCTTGAAGCACAGCTAGACTAGCGTAGATTGCCGATTGCTTTTTCAAGCTGTGCATAAAAGGCTTGTTTAAAGTCCAACACACGCTGTTGAGCGGCAGTGGTGATCGCTGCTGTTTCTTCATCACTCATCACCAGCGCTTTTTCAACGGCCTGCTCTAATGCTGAGGGTTTTACCGCAAAACGGGGCGCAATACTTTTTTGCCCGGAATATTCAGCAGTGAGCATCAAGGCACAGTTTTCATTTGCAATTTCATTCATCGGCGGAGCATCAGTGACCATCACTAAAGCACCGTAGCCCATGGCCTCCAAAATTGAATGCCCAAAGCCCTCGGTTTCAGTGGCATAAATATGAAAAAGCGAACCGGATGCAAAACTAACAAAATCTTCATGACGTGGAAATATATCGAGGAACTCAACATTGTCCGGCTTGACTGCGGGTCTCACAGAAGGGTCTATTACTATTTTGAGCGGTGGCCATTCAGGATGGTGCGCCCACACATTTATCAGGTTATCCGCACCGCGATAACGGCTCATGCCTGTGCGTGAGAAAAAGTAGTCGCGTCGCTTAAGTGTGGTTGCATCGAACTCCGCCACTATTGAAAAAAAAGAAATGTACTGCACCGGAGGTTTATATTGCGCAAAGATCTCTTGCGCAAAGAGCGACTTTACCCACACCGCTCTCATATAGATCAATAAGGGGATATGCGAGACTTCAAACCACTCCTGATTAGGAATGAGGATATGCTGTTCAGCAAGGAACAACTTTTCGTAAAAAATGGACTCCAGATGTATTCCAACGCTTGCAGGTTTTGGCACTAGGAACGTCTGCACTGCTTTATAGAAAAATAACACATTAAAAGCCTTGAGAACTTTTAAAAACAAGCCTCTAACACCACCAAACCGCACCTCACTCGACGGCATTTCAACAACGGTGGCTTCATGCCCAAAATAGTTGAGTGCATCAGATAAAATCAGTGCATCTTTTTTCAATCCAAATCCGGTTTTTGCAAAATAAATAGTAAACCTCATGCGATTTCCTCACGCCTCAGCCAAATCCCTGCTGATCTAAAGCACTATTCAAGCCAACATATCCTTATGATCTAACACATCAGCTAGCTTATAATGCCGCAATCAGACCTAACCCAAGATGCAGCTTTACCGATGACCACATTGAAATACCTCGCCGGATACGCAAACGACACCTTGCAACAAGTGCAAAAAATCATTGATGAAGGTAGATTAGGCGAAATCATTTTGAGCCGCTATCCAACGCCTCATGGAGTTCGCACGGATAAGCAGCTTTATGATTACACCATGGATATCAAAAGTCGGTTTTTAGGAAAATCACAGCCCCTGAATCGCGTTACCTACGACTCAAAAATAAAAGTCATCCAGCATGCTCTGGGGCAACATCATTACATCACCAAAGCCCATGGCAACAAAACCAAGACAATAAATGAGATCAAAATCGCGAGCGTTTTTAAGAATGGGCCAGAAGCGTTTTTAAAAATGATAACGACACATGAGCTTGCGCATTTTCGCGAAAAAGAACACAACAAAAGTTTTTATCAGCTGTGCCGGCATATGGAACCGCAATACCATCAATACGAGTTCGACTTGCGCCTGTATTTAACGCAATTGGATTTATTTGGGGATATCTACTAATACTGCAGACTATTTCTGAAGCGACGCCCGCTTTACAAACGCTGATTAAACGCCAACAACTTATCCGGTTTATCGGTAAAAACCGCATCAACACCAAGCGCCATCATCGCTTCCCAATCATCCTCGTGGTTGACCGTGTACACCCAATTTTTTAAGCCGCGCGTTTGTGCATCCTGAATTAATTCCGCGGTCAGAAAACTTAAATGCGTATTAAACGAATAAGCCTTAAGTGGCTCGCAGCAGGCTGCGTAATCCAGTGGTATTCCTTCAATTAATACGCCGCGTTTTATTTGCGGCATCTGCTGCAAGCATTGAAATAATTGCTGATGATCAAAACTCGAAATGCTGTACTGCTCGTAATTGCCTTGATGAGAATTTACATACTCATCCAATACGCGTTTTAATGTCGATACCGAATTGGCACCTTTGATTTCAATATTGAGCAGGGCTTTATCACCTACGAGTTCCAGCACCTGCCGCAGGGTCGGGATAGGTTCACCGTTCTCCAACCGCTGCTCGCGCAGATAGGCCAAAGGCTGTTGGGTAATAATCCCCTGCCCTGACACCACGCGCCCCAAGCGGCGGTCATGAGTGACCAGCAACTCACCCTCAATTTGGAATACATCGATCTCAACTGCATAACCACCAAGTTCCAGCGCACGCGCAATGGCCGCAAGACTATTTTCAGGCAGTGTGGATGAGGAGAATTGGGGGCCGCCGCGATGGGCGATGCATAACAAAGGTTTCATAATGCGCTCGTTCAGTCATTCAGCCGACATAATGCCGCGTAATTATTGTTGTGAAATGATGCGATCGCTGAAGTATGGCAGCCGCTCCTTGAATCATCAACGCAGAGCCAGCCTCTGTTCAAACCCGAACATCTTCGAATTAAGCCTATCGCCGATAATCCTGAAGACCTCACTTGAACGCCGTGCCGCTGGAGCAGATGCAGCTGCGGATGGAAAACTAACCTAAAATCCAGCAGCACCAACCCTTCTTGTTATACCTAGTCGACTTATGATTTACCATTTATCACCTGTTATCCATCATTTACTCGCGGATAAATATCCTACCCAGAGCGCAGTCGCCGGCGTTTTTGTGCTATCTGTGTTAGCGCAATCACCAATCATTTACCGCCGCCAATCCCGCCTATATAGTCGCCAGCACTGATTTAGGCGACTTCGATAAAAATAGCCAAATCACCCTTAAAGATAGCGCTTTCAAAGAGCATCTTTTGCTGCATTAAACGCGCGCGAAAACAATATTCCTACGATAACAAGAACGGAGAATTTGAAAATCATGCAATCCCTGATCAAGACCTGTGCCTTACCTGTTGTACTCCTCAGCTTAACCGCCTGTGGCGGCGGAGGTGGTGGCAGCAAACCTGCGCCAACTCCCGTACCCAGCTCGACTGCGGCCAGCTCTGTTGCACCAAGCTCCACTCCCGCAAGCTCTGTAGCGCCCAGCTCAACCCCAGCCAGCTCTTTAGCGGCAAGTTCAATTGCGCCAGCCAGCTCAGCGGATGCATCCAGTAGCGCAGCTTCAAGCGCGGCGGGAAATGAAAGCACGCTAGCCGCAACTGCCTACGCCAACTACTCAGTTGCAGTGATTGATAACTGCGGTGTCGGTATCAGCGCAGCCAATAAAACTTTTGCGATTTTTGCTGATTACGATGGCGGCGTGCAAAATCAAAGCTTGTCCAGTTTGAGCTTTAGCGGCTGGAACCATGCCACCAATGGCAGCACGACCGAGTGGAAAAATTTGAAATTGGCGGGTAGCAATTACAACTTCAACAACAACGCCAAAGTAAACAACAGCTGTAACGGTGTAGATACGCTCGATATGCTACTCGTGAAAAAAATCGCCGATTGGGATCACCAACATTCCAATGGTTTTGAGCGCAGTATTCTCGCCTACGGTTACAAATTTGGTGACATCGAAAATCTTGTGTTTGATGTGAAAATCAACAGCGCTAAAACCACCGTGCCAAGTGTCGCAAGTATAAAAACGACCTATGCCAGCTATGTAAACGCCGCGACTGTTGATGCATTGGAAGATGGAAAAGTGAACATCGGTATCACCCTCGGTGACAGTACCAACTTGAACGGCGCTATTATTTTTCAAATAGATCAAGCCGCGCTGAGCGACCAATGGGTGCGCGTCACCATTCCAATGAGCAAGCTGTCTTTTTACCAAGAGATTAACTACAACCGCACCAATAAAACACTGGCAGATCTCAGCAATGTGGTAATCAAACGTCTTTTAGTCGTTGGTGAAACCAAAAGCGGTGCAGTACTGCGTGGCAATATCAACCCTTGGAGCACCAGTGTTCCTGAAACATTTAAAGAAATGGATATCAGCTTTAAGAAAATTGAATTTCAGTTGAAGTAATTTTCTTCGCAGTGAAATGTGTTGATGAAACGAAAGGGGCGATGAAAATATCGTCGCCCCTTTTTTATCTTAACGTGTAATTGCTTGAGCCAAAACCGATACACTAAACCGGCTCATAAACCGAGTTCACTGAGGCTTTGATGATCTGCTGGCCGTGGCCCCTGAGGCCAGAAAAACTTTCTATCGCTTTCAGCAATCGCCAAATCATTAATACTGGCATAGCGTTTTTGCATTAAACCTTGCGCATCAAACTCCCAATTTTCATTGCCGTAGGAGCGAAACCATTGGCCATTATCGTTATGCCATTCATAGGCAAAACGTACAGCAATACGATTGCCATCAAACGCCCACAACTCTTTAATTAAACGATATTCATGTTCAGCTGCCCATTTTTGCGTCAGGAAATTTTCAATCTCGGTGCGGCCATTAATAAATAAATGTCGATTGCGCCATTGGCTCTCTTGCGTGTACGCCAGTGCCACTTTTTGTGGGTTGCGATTATTCCAGCCATCTTCAGCGGCGCGCACTTTTTGAATGGCTGTTTCGCGTGTAAAAGGTGGAAAAGGTGGGCGTGATTCTTGTGTCATCATGGTCTCCAAAAAATAATCTGATTTAGGAATGAGTGGTCATTAATGAGTCCCGCGTATTCCGGGCATAGAAACAAACCAATTAAGCATTTCAATTCGCCCCAGCCAATTTTCAACAGACAAAAAAGGTGACAGATCAACGCTGCCTTCATGGGCTAATGCGATATAGGGATAAATCGCAATATCCGCAATCGAAATCATCTCCGTCGCCAACCAATCGTGATGCGCTAAGTGCTGATTTAAAACCGATAAAAGGTTGGCGGTGGTACTGGTGGCTTCATCAAGATTAATTGTACGCCCAAATTTGTAATGTAATCTCAATGCGTTAGGGCCGCGCACCACTTCATTGGCCGCTGTTGATAGCCATGCAGTCACTTCTGCTGCTTTAATGGGGTCAGCGGGAAACCAATGGTCATCGCCATACGCACGCGCCAAATAAACCAATATCGCTTGGCTGTCACGAATCACTGTATCGCCATCTTTTAATACAGGGACTTGTCCAAACGGATTCATCGATAAAAATTCTGCGTTTTTTAGCTCGCGCTCTGCACCATTTACCGCATGGCTTTTATAGTCCAACCTTAACAGCGATAGCATCATGCGAACTTTATGACAGTTACCCGACAACCCGAATTCAAATAATTCAATCATGTTTTATCTCCCACTCTTTTAAATTGTTAAATATCCAACACCAGGGTTTCGCTGGTGGCGCGTGAAATACAGGCGCACATTAAACCTTCATTTTTGTCTGCCGCGCTTAATACATTATCGCGGTGTTCTACATCGCCATTGATCACCTTTACTGCGCACATACCACAATTTCCAACACGACAATCAAATTCTGTTTTTACGCCTGCGGCCTCCATGGCTTCTAATAAGGATTCCGACTCAAGGACTTCAATTGTTTTTTGCGAGCGCGCTAATTGAACGGTAAAAGGTTTGTCATTCGTGTGCTCTGTCACGGTAAATCGCTCTGAATGCAAACGTGATTTGTCTATGCCGAGACTCTGTGCAGTGCTATAAACCGCATCAATAAGCCGCTGTGGCCCGCACACATAAATGTGACTGTCAGGCGATGAATTGGACAGAAGTTGTTTAACATCAAGGCGAGAACTTTGATCTGAATAATAGCCATAAAAAACCTGGCCAAATTCCCGCTGCAATCTATCGGCAAATGCCATTTGGCTTTTGCTGCGCCCAGCATAGTGCAATTCAAAATGTATTTTTTGCGCTGCCAGGCTTTGCGCCATAGGTTTTATGGCGGTAATGCCAATGCCACCCGCAATTAAAACAACGGATTGCGGTGTATTTTCTAATTGAAAATGATTTTCGGATTTTGCGCAGTGCAATGTCATGCCTAATTCAATAAGCTCATGAATGCGTTGCGAACCACCGCGCCCGTTTTCTTCTTTTAATACCGCAATTTCATACAGATCACGGCGCGATGGGTTTGAGCAAATGGAATAGTGACGAAGCTCTGTGCTTCCATCCTGCATCAGCACCGGAATTTTTAAATGTGCACCGGCTTTTACTGTGGGTAAATCCTCACCTGTTGCGCTACGCAGTTCATAAGCGCGTATACGCGGTGTAAGTTGACGAATGCCACTGACCACCAAGGCTAATTCTCCATCGCCCATGTGGGTGATTTTTTCTACCCCTGTGACCAATCGAGATTTAAGCTGTTCATTTTCAGCAATTAAGGGGGCAAGCGTTTCGCGCACTTCTGCTTCGGTAAAACGCCGTGTGATATGTTGTGGGCAATTCCATTCATAAGCTTCAACATGAATTATGACGGCACGTTCTATTCGCGCGCGATAATTGGGGTCTTCTAATCGCGCAATTAATGCTGGATTTTCATGCTCGTGCACAACCTTGGCGCGCCCCCAAATTTTTAAGCGGCGCTGGTTGGGGTAATCCATAAAAATTAAACTGATGCGATCATCGGCATTCATATTGCCAACACTGATGTACTGCCTGTTGCCGCGAAAATCGGCGTAGCCCATCGTTCGCTCATCCAGCACTTTGATAAATCCTGCTGCACCACCGCGATGCTGCACATAAGGCCATCCATTTTCGCCAACGGTTGCTTGATAAAGGCTATCGCGTTCAGCAATAAATTGTGCTTCAGCTTCGCCCAATGTGTTACGAGGATCATCCGCTAATTCAAAACTGCGATTACTTTCCCGACTGCCATACAAACTCTGCGCTGCTTTCACGCTGTCAGTAAAACTAATGTCCGCAAATGCCCGAGCCATAATGTGTCCCCTGAAAATAATCGCATTAGAATTAGGTTGGATTCCTTCTCCCACTCGGAGAAGGCCAGGATGAGGGCCTCAGCTTTGACGCCTTGTGTTAAAGAGCGACCTTCGGAAAATCAATTTCCACGCGGCTCGCTTTGCCTAAAATGGTGGTGAGCAAGGTCATGCCAACATGCGTAATAATTTCAACGATATCTGCATCGGTATAACCCACATTGCGCGCTTCAATTAATTCAGCGGTAGTAATATCGCCTTGATTTTCAATTAATGAACGTGCGAGCTTTACCGCCACCGCCGCTTTTGCATCTTGGCTGGTGCCTGCACGGTTCGCTTCCATTTCTGCACCACTCAAACCCGCCTTGCGACCGATCGCCGTATGAGCTGATACGCAATATTCACATGAATTTTCTTGCGCAACAGACAGCGCAATACGCTCACGGGTTTGCAGATCCAAACTGCCCTCATTCGCAATGCTGTGCAAACCTAAAAATGCGCGCAGTGCCGATGGCGAGTTCGCAAAAATTTTCAAAAAATTCGGCACCATGCCCAACTGACCTTGAATAGCAGTAAGCAAAGCTTTTTGTTCGTCGTTAGCGGTTTCAAATGTCACAGTGTTGATGCGGCTCATGATATTTCCTCATTTCAATCGTTGATTAGGGTTAAGACTTAAGGTTTAAAACGCTTTGCGTGGTTTGCTTAGCGAGTGAAGCCAGTTTGCCTATTGCCCCATTGAAGAAGAATACGCACAATAAGCAATTCATTATTTCCATTTTCGGAACAATCAAATCTCGGGGTAAGCAATGGATAGATTTATAGAGATGCAGGTATTTGTAGCCGTTGCCGAAACCGAAGGATTTGCGTCCGGCTCACGGAAATTGGGAATATCACCACCGGTAGCAACACGCGCAGTGGCAGATTTGGAAGAACGCCTGGGCGTTAAATTACTTACGCGCACCACGCGTTACGTGCGCGTGACCGATGCAGGGAAGCGCTATCTGGAAGATTGCAAACGCATTTTGAGTGAGATAACCGAAGCCGATGATGCAGCAGCGGGCATCAACGGCGAACCCAGCGGCCACATTGCCATCACTGCGCCAGTTGTACTTGGCCGCATGTTTGTCCAACCCTGTGTTATCGAATACTTAAATCGCTACCCCAAAATGGATCTCAGCGCGATGTATCTCGATCGCGTAGTGAATTTAATAGAAGAGGGATTGGATGTTGGCATTCGTGTAGGCGAACTGGCCGATTCCAGTATGCGTGCTGCACGTGTCGGCACGGTGCGCCGCGTTGTCTGCGCCTCGCCCGAATATATTGCCCGCATGGGGCTGCCACAAAAGCCTGAAGATTTACTTGACCACACCATAGTATCCGCCAACGGAGTAAACCCCAGCGTGGAATGGAAATTCAGCCAGGAAAAATCCGTGCGCATTAAACCGCGCTTAAGCCTCACCACCAACGAATCCGCCATCGACACCGCCGTTGCAGGTTTCGGAATCGTCCGCCAAATGTCCTACCAAGTTGCACAACAATTAGAAAGTGGACAACTCAAAATTGTATTAAGCGATTATGAATTACCCCCCCTGCCCGTTCACGTACTACACCGAGAAGGCCGCTACGCCTCCGCAAAAATCCGCTGCTTTGTGGATTTAATGGTGGAAAGATTGCGGGAAAATAAGGCGTTGAATTAAAGGCTGGAAAGGCAATGGTTTTTGAATAGATATTATATTTAATCCGATTTGCGTGCGTTGATGTCCCTGTTCAATTTGTGTAAATATTGGCATAATAATATCATAATCAATTTCAGTTATATATTCATCCGCATAGAATATACGCATTAATTCCCGTACTTCATAT
>CAIOHY010000289.1 GCA_903858205.1 uncultured Cellvibrio sp. | reverse complement strand
CCGTGCGCTACGCGCACAGCAACACGCCCACGCAGCTGCAAAAAAGCTATTCACTGTGTAAAAAAACAAAAAAGTGCATCTAGGAATTTTTTTTAGTAAAGTCGTGCAGCCTGCGCGCGAAAGCTCTTTAAGACATTGATGCCACTCGAAAAAATCGTGTCGGTACGACAAGTTGCGTCGGCGTTTGCCGCAGATGCCTTTGGGAATGCGTCGGCAAGTTGGTTGGTGAATAAGCTCAGTACGCCGAAGGTGGAAAAGCAAATCGATCCACGCGATAAATATTTATCGGCGGGAGCAAGAGACCCTCGCACGATGAGTGATGTTGAAATCTTGGGTGGGAGTGATGGCAACATTACACCCGCACAAGCGGCGCAATTGGAAATAGAGGCCAAAGAAAAAGGCGGCTGGAATTTTAATTACGATTTTGCGAATGCCGATTTAAGTGGTGTTGATCCTTTAGGAATTAATACCAGCATCAACAGTGGTTACTCAATGCTTGAAAATTTTAGTAATGAGTTAGCAAGGGATCGTCTGTGGAATGTTGACTTTTCGTACACAGATAATAACTACTACGAATACACAAAAGATGGGTTGGATATATTAGACACCATTCATGATATTGGACGGAACACAGGATTTAAAACTACCACTGTTACATCAGAGCTTGATTATCGTCGCTATACCGATTGGACATCATCAGACTCGGTTACCAAGTGGGAGGCGCTATTTAGCTTCGATAATCCACTTGTGAGAGTGGAGCAATCAAGTAATACACAAATCCTCAGTGAGCAAATTTACAGGACGGGTAATGTAGAAACGGGGTATAGCCGACAAACGCGAATTACTGAAGTTGATGGTCTTCGCAATATTGATATGTTTTCTGCGGATTCGCAAAAATGGTTAGGGCGAGCAGGTAAAGCGTTCAGTTTTTTAGATTATGCAGAGCCGATAGTGGGATTTGCTACGTCCAATAAAAGTATGAATGTACGCAGTGCCACAGCAGCGGTTGATCTGATTCAAGTTGGTGTGAGCGGCACACTCTCGGGAATTGCCGGAGTGTTTACCGGTACTGCCACTACACTAGGGCTGGCTGCGGTTGGTGTTCCGACTACAGCAGGCGTCGGATCTGTGACTGTAGCGCCAGCGGTAGGTTTTGCTGCCGGAGTGAGTACATCACTGGCAATAGACAATTCTCTTGACGATCTTTGGAATGCAAACGGACAAAGCAGCTGGCTTAGAGATCAATCGATTCGTGGAGCGACTTATATTTATGATGGTGTTACCACACTGAAAAACAAACTCAGTTGGTAACTATCCAAAGTTTACTAGGAAGTAAATAATTTATTATTGGTAGGTTGGCCCTACCAATAATAAATAACCGATGATTATTGAAGTTGATAAAAAAAGTAAAACGCCTGAATAACCTAGGCTAAATGTTAGGATGTTACCGTGAAAAATCACACGCTGACTACCAGATTTTTTATATCTAGCTTTTATGAAAAATAGCATTGTTGCCACAAGATAAGTTGGATCCCACCAATCATCTAAATTAAACCCAGTTGAATTTTTAGGGTCGTATTTTTTTAAAAGATGCACATAAAATGGCACATATAAAAAAATAGACAGGAAGAAAGGAAAAAATGTAAAGAAAGCAATACCAAAAATAATATATTCAAAAACTGACATTACGCCCCCCAACGGTCATTCGTACTAGCGTGCCAACTGAATCAATTCAATATCTTTCTTGAGTAAGTCGTTCACAAAAACTGACAGGTCAACACCTTTGGCATTGGCGATAGCCACTAAGGTGTTTTGCACTTGAGCTTCAAGATGGATAGGCAATTGCAGGCGCGCACCTGCGCGGTGGAATTTACCGCGTTCACCTTGTGAAAAATCAATCTCGGCAGGCATATCGTCATCATGTATGGCGGTTGTGTTCATGCTGGTCACCCTTAAAGTTGAGCGTGTTCGTAGGCTTGTCGTTCGCGGCGAGTGGCTTCTCGCGCTGAAATCAAACGCACTTGAATATTTTGTTCGTCGATAAACTGATACGTGTGGGCAATAGCCAGTAAACGTCCATCACTTGCGACCCCAAGTGTAAACCATCGTTCTTCTGTTTGGCTGTGTGCAGCATCAAAAACAGTCATGGCCAAAGGATCAAGCATGACAGTGGCAGCTTGCGCAAAGGTAACGCTGTGTTTGGCTACATTGCTGTTCGCTTTCGCATCATCCCAAATAATGTCAAAAATGTGTTCCATCGTTTTTATCCATTGTTAACCAGAGGACGCTCGCTAAATAAGCGGCGCGCTTGATGTTTCAGTAGGATGCCTTCGATTAGCTCTTTAATCACATGCTTTTCATCGGGATCGAGTTGAGAAACTCCTTCAAGTAGTAGCAATAAGCTGTCATCGGCTTTGCGCTCTTCCTCTTCAAAAATCAATTCGTCGGCAGTGACGCTCAGGGTAACGGCAAGACGCTTAATCACATCAAGCGTAGGTTGCGACAGGTTACTTTCATAACGATAAACCTGAGTCTTGGTAATGCCAATGAGGTCAGCGAGGGCTTCTTGAGTAAGCCCTCGCTGTTTACGCAAAGAGGATAAGCGGTCAGAAAATGGCATAAGGCAATGTGACACATGAGTTGTTTCGGGTCTGCCTAGGATACGCATAGATTTAATACCTGCTTGCTGAAAGATACATATATGTATAGCATAAAGGTAATATATGTGTATTGACAGCTTTTTAGAAAAATGGGGTTTTTATGGCACGCATAGCCGATGAGGTGATTGAGCGGATCAAAGCGGAAGTGTCGCTGTTGCGATTGGCCGAGGGTCAAGGTTATAGCTTGGTCAAACAAGGCAAGGACTTCGCGCTGTGCTGCCCCTTTCATGAAGACAGGACCCCGTCTTGCGTGATTACTCCAAAATCCAACCTGTTCAACTGCTTTGGCTGTGGCGCCGGTGGTTCGGTGATTGATTGGGTGATGAAAACGCAGGGTGTGAGCTTCCGTCATGCGGTGGAGTTGTTAAAACATGACGTACCTGCGGCCACTCCTTCCTTAGCTGCTAGTTCTGAATCGCCCGTTAAAAAAACTACCGTTCCAAAACTTGCCGCCCCTGTTTCTGTAGCCGCCGATGACCAAACCTTATTGCGTGAAGTGGTGGATTATTACCACGACACTTTATTGCAATCGCCGGAGGCGTTGGCCTATTTAGAATCGCGTGGCTTGAATGATGCTGAATTAATAAATCACTTCAAACTGGGCTATGCCAATCGCACCTTGGGTTTACGGTTGCCGCAAAAGAATCGCAAAACCGGTGCAGAGCTGCGCGAGAAATTGCAGCGCATTGGTGTTTACCGTGAGAGTGGCCACGAACACTTAAACGGTTCGTTAGTGGTGCCATTGTTCAATCAAACGGGTGATGTGGTGCAGCTGTATGGCCGTAAAATCCGCGATGATTTACGTGAGGGTACGGCGTATCACTTGTATCTGGCGGGTGATCATGCGGGTGTATTCAATGACGCAGGCTTGGTGGGTTGTGAAGAGATCATTCTGTGTGAAGCGTTAATTGATGCACTCACCTTCTGGCGCTGGGGTTTTAAGAATGTGACCAGCAGTTATGGTGTAAATGGTTTTACGGATGAGATTTTAAACACGCTCGTTGAGTTAAACATAAAGCGTGTGTTGATTGCTTATGATCGTGATGAGGCGGGAAATATCGCCGCTGAAAAAGTGGCGAAGCAATTAAACGAGAATGGCATTGATGCGTTCCGTGTGTTGTTCCCAAAAGGCATGGATGCGAATGAATATGCACTCAAGGTAACGCCTGCACCGAAAAGTTTAGAGGTGGCATTGCGCAAGGCGGAGTGGCTGGGCAAT
>CAIOHY010000288.1 GCA_903858205.1 uncultured Cellvibrio sp. | reverse complement strand
TTTAAATAATTTTATTTTTTTTTTTTAGTGCGTTGATTGTTATTTCAGATGCGGTAAAAGATGAAATAAAAACCCCGGATTAGTCCGGGGCTTTTATTAACGGGCGACAAGGGAGAGATGCGGGACACTTTCTTCAACCACTTCCTCAGGTTCAACGCGAACGTATTGGAAGCTTGGTAAATTGTCTGCGCCTGGCACAGACGAAAGTAAAATAGAGGCAGCGAGTTGTTCACGCCCTTCAGAAGATTTAGCTTGATTTAGGTACGCGTTCATCTGCCGTTCAGAAATATACCCTTGCACTTGGGCATTCACAAAATAGGCACGAATTACCCACCGGTAAATTTGATCTTGTAAATATTCGCCGAACTGCGAGCTGTTTAGTACTTCATTTACAAGCTCTTTATCAACTCCAGGAATATTCAGGGTACTTTCTCCGATTTCAGAATCAATTTTCTTGCGAATAGCGCTGATATTGATTTTTTCGAATTCCATTGATGAATGCCTTTTAGTCATCGGTTTGTAAATCGCGTGTTGCAACATGATGACAGTGCAGAATGGCAAATTCCAGTGATATCAGCGCTTTTCTTTTTTTGATTAGTTGATTTGCTTAAAACAATTATTCTCAAAGTTACATGCGCATTTTCGTGCCGGAATTCGCCACTTCTGGTTCACGCTGTGAGCGAAACTCGGCCACTCTCTCACTGAAATCATTCCCTATTCTTGCTGCTACACCCGCACTCATTTTTGGCTCGACCATTGGCTTAAGATTCAATTCAATCTGTTGAACCAGCTTCTGATTGTCACCGTTTTTTGCGGCTTCGATGGCAGTAGACAATGAATCTTTGTCCATGTTCGGCCAGTCAATTTTAAATCCTGCCGTTTGAGCCAGGTTATTGCTGTAAAGTTTCCCGACTAGCGAATTCATGCTGTGGAAAGGCTGCATCGTTTCTATGCGCCCCATCACATAAGCTGTTTTTTCAGCCACATAACGTTTGTCGCTCGACATCATTAAATGTTCAGCCATTTTATTGGCTTCAACACCCAGCAAGCGTGCTGCACCTTCGGTAACCCGAAATTCACCAGACTTCAATACTGGATCACGATGGTCCAGACCGTCGCACAGTTTTTGGTGGATGATCTGCATATGTTCTGGATCGAACGAACTCGCAAGATTTCCCTGTAATGCTGACCGGAAATTGCGATGCAGTATTAACTTTTCATAGGTTTCCAATTGTTCCATGGTTATTTACTCCCCATCGCTTGGAAAAACTCAATTGCCTGTTCATCAGTCCAATGCAATTTATCGATCTGACGAATAATGAGTTTTTCTTCGTCACTGAGGGGGATACCTTCAAGCTCGAAGATAGCTTCAACAGTACCGTTCAGCTCATCAAGGTTTTCATTGTTAAGAGTTGTACCCGATTCAGCTACCTGGGTATTGAAACGTCGTCCCATGTCGAGAAGGTGGGATCGACCAGCGCAAATGCTTGCCAAAATAGCGTCTGGAGAAAGATCAGTCATTGCAGTACTCCCATTTCAGTGTTCTTCAACTCCAGTGTATGCGTCACCGCGTTAAAACTAACCTGAAATCTTTACTTTTGAGTAGAAATTTCCCTTTTTGCCACATATTTGAGGCATCAATTTTCAGGGATATGCTGACTTGACTCCATCGTGCCGTTCGGCTGCATGTATGGTAGAATTAAGATAGTTGATGGCCAGCTATCATTTAGAGTACGTGGAGGACAGTGATTGATGAAAACCATCAAGTTATGGATATCGTTTTTTCAAACAGAACATCCTAGGGGGCATAAAGTACTCAAGCGACTTTATGTAGTCGCACCCATTTTGCTGTGTATCCTGGGCCTTATTGATGGGCTTCCCGCAGTCTCGATTGAATCGCTGAGTATTGTGGGGTCAATCGTCGTAGGCTGGATCCTACTTGGGTTGTCTCACCTTTCAGTCGCTGGCACCCTGTATTCCTACGACCGAGGTGAACCTGAAACCGCTACTACAATAGTTTGCTACGGCGGTCTATTGCTGTTGGCAATAACAATATTGTTGCCGCATTAGCGACGGTCCTTTTGATTCTGGGCTATTCCCTCTGATTGGTCAGATCCGTATTCCTTTAGACTTGGAAATAAGTGCTGTGTCCTGGGGCGCGGCGCTCGACTCCCTAATCCAACGCTCCCGGTCGGCTGATAGTTCACTACTGCTTTTACGGTACAAGAGTCCT
>CAIOHY010000287.1 GCA_903858205.1 uncultured Cellvibrio sp. | reverse complement strand
AATGCATTCTGGCGTTTACGCTAATTCACCAGAAGCAGCAGGTGAAATTCTCAAACAATTATTAACGGGCTCGCTGGTTAATATAGTCGAGCGCGATGTAAAAGATATTGATGAAGATGCCTTCCGCAATGGTCAGGTACGTGCGCGTTTTTACGGTACCTTGTTAGTGCCGGAAGATTCGCAATTTTTGCAACAGGTAAAAAATGCCGGTACCGAGCGTGATGAATTAGCGCAATTGGATGTTGCGCAGGAAATGATTGAACAGTTGAAACCTGACACGCTCTATTTAGTTGGCCCTGGTTCAACGACACATCTCTTTTTACAAGAGCTTGGTGTGGATGGTAGTTTATTAGGTGTGGATGTGTTGTTGAATAATGAATTAATCGCTATTGATGTCAGTGCCGCGCAAATTTGTACCCAGCTCGATCAGTTTTCCGGTTCAGTCAAAATGATCATCACTGCCATTGGTGGGCAGGGGCATATCCTTGGTCGAGGCAACCAGCAATTTACTCCCGATATTTTGTGTCGTGTTGGAAAAGAGAACATTCACATTATCGCCGCGCGCGGAAAAATTCTGGCACTAAATGGTCGCCCGCTACTGGTGGATACCAATGATCCCGAACTGGATGTTGCGTTCGGAGGTTATCGCCCGGTAATTACTGGTTACCGCGAAACCATTATGTATCCCGTGGGCTATTCCGCAGAAGGCGAGCACTAATGCAAATTATTGTTGAGCGCCTTGCATTACTTGCTGAGAGAATTTGTGGTCAAACTGAAATCGATAGCTACCGTGTATTTCATGGCCGTGGCCGTACATTTTCTGGTTTGGAATTCGTAACGGTAGATTTTTTTCAGCCGGCTATTCTGATAACGCTTTTTACCGCACCACCTGACGAATGGTTGGAGGAATTAGTTGCGCAGATACGCCCAATCTTTGCATCGCAAAAATCTGTGTTAGTCGTGCAGCGCCGTTATCTAACGAATGCCCCGAGTGAGATTATTTGGGGTGAATTACCTGAATCGATTTGTGCGCGCCGTGGCAATTCCCTGTTTAATTTGCATCTTGCACAGCAACAAAACTCCGGTTTCTTTTTGGATATGGAATCGGGCCGGCAATGGATTGAACAGCATGCGGCAGGCAAGCGGGTGTTGAATTTATTTGCCTATACCTGCGCGTTTTCGGTGGTGGCAATAGCGGCTGGTGCAGAGAAGGTTGTTAATGTGGATATGAGTAGCGCCGCTTTGAATCTGGGGCGAGCCAATCATCAACTTAACAATTTAGCAAAAAACAAAAGTGAGTTCGTTGCCGAAAATATTCTCAAATCCTGGAGTCGTGTTAAAAAACCTGGCCCTTATGATTTGGTGATTATCGATCCACCGTCTTACCAAAAAGGCAGTTTTATTGCAGAAAAAGATTACGCCAAAGTCATTCGACGGTTGCCGGAGTTGATGCCTGGTGGTGGGTTAGTGCTTGCCTGTTTAAATGCGCCGGAATTGAGTGAGGGCTTTTTAAGGCAACAGTTTT
>CAIOHY010000286.1 GCA_903858205.1 uncultured Cellvibrio sp. | reverse complement strand
CAAATGACTATTGTAAGTCATGCTACGAATATCGAAATACTCAACACCAAGATTCATATCTTCAAAACTTGCGATTACTGTTCTGTGACCAGTCCGCAAATCAATTGCAAATAGCTTGGTCGTTTGCACATCTGAAATAACATACCCCAGCAGATAAATTTTTTCCTCTTCGGCGTCAACGCCCATACCAATTGTCATTGTCCAGCCTGCGTCACATCCAAGACAGGCACCATCACCTTTAATCAACCTCGAACTTTCAATTCCTATTCTTCCTTTAGTGTCAACAATCTTCACAGATAAGGTGAACTCTCGCGTATCTGGAACAACCAAACCGTCAACTCGCCAACTGCCATTGCTATTAATTTTTGCAGGCACAAAAGACTCTCCGAACCCTACTTGAACTGTATCAACGGAAGAATCATAAGTCTTAAAGGTTCCATATGCCGAAATTAAAGATCCTTCATAAAAACCAACTTTTGGAGGAAAAGCCAAGAAAGCCTCAGGTGTATTTTTCGGGACAACCGTCACTTTAATTTTGCCCGATCCAGTTCCGTTGTCATTGTCGGTAACAGTCAGCTCAAATTCGAATTCAGCCTCAACTGCAACCGACGGGGCTACAAAAGTGGCATACTTTTTATCTGTATCTGAAAGATGCACATCAATGCCAGTTAACTGGCGCCATTCAAACTTAACGATCTCGCCATCCGCGTCCGTAGCTAAAACATCATCAAAAATAACAATATCCCCCTCGTTGACTTTCAAATTTTCTCCGACAACTACGCTAGGCTTTTTATTGACCCTGTTAACCGTAATGGTAAGACTGTCCTCGGCAGTATTCCCCGCTGCATTGGTTATTTTTAACTGATAAACAATTTTGACACTCGCCTCAACACCAACGTCAGGTGCGATAAAAAAAGCCTTACCTGAGGTGGTATCGTTTGTTGAAAGCGCAACTCCTGCGCCTTCCATTTTCGTCCACTGAATCTTTACAACATCAGTCGATATCGTTGATGTCCCTGTGACCTCCAGGGCACCATTACCCAAACTGAAGCTATTGGCACCGACCAAGGTAACTCCGGGATTCAGCTCAACCCTGTCGCCTACATTGACCGTGCGATCCGGACCGGCATTGGCCGTCAATTGCACACCGACAGAAGAACTACTTGTTGCTGGGGGAGTTCCTCCACCACCGCCACCGCCACCGCAAGCTGACAACAGCATAAGCGACGCCAATGCCACAATTCCTCTGGATATCATCCGGGATCCACATCCTTTAAACACTCCTAACATCTTACTTACCTCAATACTAAGTTGAATTTACTAATAACTAGGTCACACAAAATGGCGCGGAATAATACATGAGACTAGAGAAATGAGAGAAATACCTTTCTGGAATATGACTTGGAAAATTGCCATCAGTCATTCCGACGGGAAAATTTTCTATTCAACAAATGCCATATCCGCTATTCTCGCCACTGGCTCAATCCCCCAGAAAATATAATTTAAGCGACATAACCCGGCACAGTGTCAGGCGCGCCGTTGCATAAGGACAGTTGGATTTGTTACTCGATACCCGCCAATCGCTCGAAACCCCGGAAGGCGCGCTGCTCCCACTCACCCCCGCTGGCTTTGGCGTAAGGGTACTGGCGCAATTGCTGGATATTTTGATCCGCTACGGCATAGTCACCGTGATTTTTATTGTCCTTTCTCTGCTCGGGCGCATGGGTACTGGCATTGCATTGATACTCGCGTTTTTGCTCGAATGGTTTTATCCCGTCTATTTTGAAGTCAGCCGTCAGGGGCGTACGCCTGGCAAAAAATGGATGGGCATTCGCGTCGTCAATGACGACGGCACGCCCATTACCTTCGGCCCCTCGCTGCTGCGCAATTTATTACGCTTTGTCGATTTCCTACCGATGCTCTACCTCACCGGCATTATCGCCAGCCTATGCAACCGCCAGTTCAAACGCTTGGGCGATTTAGCCGCAGGCAGTATGGTGATTTACGAAGCGCCACCAACGCGCGAGCCCAGTTTTGAAGTGCGCGGCCAGTTGCCCGTACCCGCCGATTTTTCTACCGACGAACAGCGCGCGCTGCTCGCGTTTGCCGAGCGCAGCAAATATTTATCGGCCGAACGCCAAAGTGAATTGGCAACAATTCTCTTGCCCGTTATCGGCAGCAAAGACCCGGTGATCGCCATCAAACAAATGGCCAACACCATGGTCGGCAAGCAGTAGGGCCAACCGAATGAAACAAGGACAATTCGAACAGCTTTACCAACCGCTCTGGCATGTGATGGAGCTGGAAATTATCGAGCTGGAAAAACCCGACGGCCGCCTCAAGGGCAATGAGCTGGCGAGTTTTGCCAGCCGGTATCGTCGCCTTTGCCATTTTCATGCACTCGCAAAAGATCGCCACTACTCCAGCCATTTGGTCGATAAACTCGGCGATTTAGTCGTACGCGGCCACCAGCAGTTATATCGCCGCAAACAACCTTTTATGCAGCAATTTACCAGCTTTATTGTGGCGGGATTTCCGCGCTTGGTGCGCGAGCAGCAGCGTTACATTTGGTGGGCGACCGCACTGCTTTATGTTCCAGGACTGCTGATGTTTTTAGCGATTTTGTGGCAGCCGGACTTGGTTTATACCGTCACAGCGCCCGAACAAGTCAGTTCATTTGAAAGTATGTACGACCCGGAAAATCGAACGCTCGGCAGTGCGCGCGAATCCGACACCAATGTGCAGATGTTTGGTTTTTATATCAGCAATAACATCAGCGTGGCATTCCGCACTTTTGCGTCGGGAATTGTGTTTGGCGTCGGCTCGATTTTTTTTCTCATCTACAACGGTTTGTTGATGGGCGCCGTCGCCGGGCATTTAACTAACGCTGAATTTACTCAAACGTTTTTTAGTTTTGTTGTCGGTCACGGCAGTTTTGAATTAACGGCTATTTGCATTGCCGGTGCGGCCGGTTTAAAACTCGGCTACGCATTGCTCGCACCCGGCAACCTCACGCGCAAAGAATCGCTCAAACGCGCCAGTCTCGTCGCCATTCAACTGGTGTACGGCGTAATTATCATGCTGGTGATCGCCGCTTTCATCGAAGCCTTTTGGTCATCCAATAATATTCTTATGCCCTGGCAAAAATATTTGGTGGGCGGATTTTTGTGGGCGCTGGTGATTGGCTATTTGGTGTTTAGCGGGCGCAGTTTGCGCGGCGAGGGAGGCGAGGGATGAATCTGGATCAGGTCACCATTGAGATTCGCCCACGCAGCGCATGGGAAGCGGTGGATTTGGGTTTATTGATGGCCAAACGCTGGTGGCTGCCGATGATGAAAATCTGGCTACTGGTGAGTTTTCCGTTTTTTATCTTTACGCTGCTGATTCCCGATAATTGGTTTTGGGTTGGTGCGCTCTTTATATGGTGGCTCAAACCGGTGTTAGAGCGCCCATTACTCCACATCCTCAGCCATGCTGTTTTTAACGAGCTGCCCGATACACGCAGCACCTTTAAATTGTTTCCATCGCTCGCATTAAAACAAATTTTCGCCAGCCTCACATGGCGCCGCCTGAGCCCTACACGAGGAATGGATTTACCCGTTGTGCAACTAGAGGGGTTGAGCGGTACGCGCCGCCAGGACCGTTTGGGGGTAATGCATCGCGTAGACTCATCGCCCGCGAGCTGGATCACCTTTATGGGACTACTACTGGAAATTTTTTTGTGGGTTGGCATGATCAGTTTTATCTGGGCATTTATTCCGCGCGAAATTGATATCGAATGGGCAAATTTCTTTTTTGATCAGGAATCTTCCAACCTTCATCTGTTGCAATTATCGATTTGGTATCTCGCCCTCAGTCTCACAGCGCCTTTCTATGTCGCCTGCGGATTTTCGCTCTATTTAAATCGCCGCATTAAATTGGAAGCCTGGGATATAGATATTGCTTTCCGCCGCATCGCCAACAAACGCAGCACAGCAAAGATACTGCCGTCATTACTCCTGACATTAGCGCTTGGGCTCAGTATTTTTGCCTTCGATGCACAGCGCAGCGCAGTTGCCGATGAACAATTGCCGGCGGTAGAGGAATCTTTAGAAACCACTGAGGAATACTCCGGCGAAGCAGTGATCGATAAACCGCTCGGCGAATTTACTGAAATTGATCGCAACCAAGCGCAGGAATCCATCAAAGCCGTATTGCAGCAAGCCGAATTCAGCCGTAAGGAAATACAGCGCACATTGAAATTCGATGAACGAGAAGAAGACGAACCATCAACCTTCTGGAAAAAGTTTTTTAAATTTCTGGCCAATTTTGAAGGGTTTGTCGCCGCCGCCAGTGTATTGGAAATACTCCTATGGCTCGCGGTGCTCGCCTTAATCGGTTTTGTTTTTTATCGCTATCGCCATTGGTTGGCCGCGCAGTTTGTACGGATTAAACCTACACCCATTCCCAAAGCAAAACCGGTGACCCTGTTCGGGATGGATGTGACGCGCGAATCCCTGCCGGAAGATATCAGCACTAACGCGCTTAAACTTCTGCAAGCGGGCGATATGCGCGCAGCGCTCGCTCTGCTCTATCGCGCCAGCTTGTTTCATTTGGTACACAGCGGCGTGGAGATTCACGATGGCCATACCGAACGCGAGTGCGCGGAATTAATGCGCGAGCATTTTGCAAAAAATAGCGCTGCACAAACACGTGTTGCTTACTTTGTTGCCCTTACCCGCGAATGGCAACGGCTCGCCTATGGGCATTTATTGCCCTCGGCAGAAAAGGCGCAGTATTTATGCGCGAATTGGAATAGCTGTTGGTTGCAGCAGAGCAACACCGCAAGCGCACAAGGAGCTGCAGAGTGAGTGACGCAAAAGAATCGCTAACCCGTTTGCAGCGCGGATTGATTATCGGTGCGTTGGCCGCTGTCTTAGCCGGATTAGGCTATTGGTGGTACACCACACTGGAGTGGGAAGAAAAAGAAATCGATTTAGGCTATTCAAAAGAAGCGCGACAAAACGATTTCCTTGCCGCTGAAATTTTCTTGCGCAAACAGGGCGTGCAAGCCACTACGGTAAAAAATCTGAGTTTGTTGGATAAACATTCCTGGCGTAATCTCAAACTAGGTGCGCAAGACACCATCGTCATCATCAACGGTTACAAGACGCTAACACAGGAACGTTACGACTCGCTCTATGAATGGGTGGAAGCGGGCGGCACCCTGATTACCTCAACACAAAATCCGTTTATTGGCACCCACACCAGTGAAGAAGATCTGCTGCTAAACGATTTTAACATCGAGCTGGAACCAGAAAAAAATGACACTGACACCCGTGATCTGTTGGAAAAGTTAGCAGATGGGCTTGATGAAGAAGAAACAGAAACAGAAACAGAAACATCAGGCGACAATAAAGACACAGCTGAAAAAAATCTGAAGAAAATAGAGAAAGATCAGGAAGAAAAACCGGAAAACTATTATCGCTGCCGAATTGATGCAACACCTACAGCGATTGAGTTTGCCAGCGAAGAAAAACCGCTAAATTTTGACTTCAGCCGCCGCAATCCGTTTATTTATTATGACTATGTCGCACATGACGATACCACTGAAAATTCAGAGCGCAGTGAAACACCAACCGACGAAAACGTCGCCGTTGATGATGCGACAGAACCTGAATCTGTGAACCAAGAAGGCACAAATGAGGAAGAGAATTATCACTACGATGAAAAGCGCGAACATCTGCTCTATTTTGATATAGGCGAAGGCTCCGTCACCGTTACCAGTGACAATAGTATTTGGGGAAACCAGCGCATTGACTGTCACGACCACGCCTACGGACTCTGGCGCTTGGTGAATCCCGATGGCCGCGTGTGGTTTTTAATTAATCAGGATGCACCTTCACTAGCCGCAATTTTATGGCGCAATGCAAGCTACGGAGTAATCGCCGGCATTATTGCTCTGGCCTTATGGCTCTGGTCACTCAGCGTGCGTTTTGGCCCGGTATTGGTTATTGAACAAAGCGGGCGCCGCAGTCTCGCGGAACATATTTATGCCAGCGCCATGCTGCTCTGGCGCAAACAGCAGCATCCGCAATTGCTTAACATACTGCGCAAAGAAATTTTTGACCGTATTGAAGAGCAGCATCCCAATCTTGATCAACCATCGGGTGATCAACGCCTTGAATTTTTACATCAATTAACCGGTATTAGCCAAGCCGATATTAAACACGCTCTTTTCGCCGAAGGACTGCATCATCCGCAGGAATTTGCCGCAGCGATTGCACATTTGCAAACTATCAGAAAGCAACTTTCAGGAAGTAATTATGACTGAGCCAACGAGCAACAACGACAGCATTGAAACCAATAAAGCAGCGGATGCCGATGAAAGCTTGCAAAATCGTTTGCAACAGGCGAGCACCGTTGCCAACAATTTGCTCAATGAAATTAAAAAAGTCTTGATTGGTCAGGACGCCGTAATTGAACAGGTATTGATTGCGCTTATCGCACGCGGCCATGTGCTGATTGAAGGCGTACCCGGCCTAGGTAAAACTCTGTTGGTGCGCAGCCTCGCAAAATGTTTTGGCGGTCAATTTTCTCGCGTGCAATTCACGCCCGATTTAATGCCAAGTGACGTGACCGGTCACGCCATGTTTAACATGGCCAAACAAGAATTTGAAATCCGCAAAGGCCCTGCATTCACCAATTTATTGCTCGCGGACGAAATCAACCGCGCGCCCGCCAAAACCCAAGCGGCATTGCTTGAAGTAATGCAGGAAGGGCAAATCACCATTGAAGGTGAATCCTTTAAAACAGGTGAGCCGTTTATGGTGCTCGCAACACAAAACCCGATTGAGCAGGAAGGTACTTATCCGCTGCCGGAAGCAGAGCTTGATCGTTTTATGTTGAAGGTAATTATTGATTACCCAAGCGAGAGCGATGAGCAATTTATGTTGCGCCAAGTGTGTTCACAGGCGCAGGGCGGATTTGGCTTGGAACATATCCGCACCCTATTAAAACCCGCTCATGTGCTAAGCCTGCAAAAAATCGCCGAGCAAATCACTGTGGATGAACAGATTTTGCAATACGTGGTAAAACTGGTCCGCGCTACGCGCAGCTGGTCTGGCATTTCACGTGGCGCTGGCCCCCGCGCTTGTATAGCCCTGCTCTCTGCAGCACGCGCTTATGCACTGCTCAACAATAATTCGTTTGTAACACCGGATGATGTGAAGAAAATGTTTATCCCGGCACTGCGCCACCGGATTTTGTTATCGCCGGAATTAGCGATTGAAGGCATTGCGGCCGAGAGGATATTGCATAATATTTTGTTGCAGGTTGAAGCTCCGAGACATTAATTTTCATACCGAAAAAAACTTATGCGCAGAACATGGATTCCCAGCACACGTTTGATAACTGCCTTCGCGCTGCTTGCGGCGCTGGTATTTATCAATGCATTTAGCGCCCATTATTTTAACTGGAGCGCCCCGGCTTATTTGCCGCAAGCGATTTTTATTGCAGCGGCTGTTATCGCAATTCTGGATTGGCTGTTATCACGCCGCTTACCACCGGTTGAAATTTCTCGCGAATTAGCGGGCAACCTTGCTGTTGATAAATGGACCGAGGTAAAACTGCGCATTCGCCATCAATTTACTGATCCCGTCGCCATTCAGATTTTCGATGGTGTACCTGCTGATGCCAACTATGAAAATTTACCGCTAAGCATCGAATTAGAACCCAACAAAATAAGCACCAGCCATTATTTATTGCGCCCGCTAGTGCGCGGCAGTTTGCAGCTCGACAAAACCCATATCGAATTCAAAAGTCCCTTGGGTTTATGGAATATTCGCTACTGGGCAGGTGAAACAACTACCGCTAAAGTCTTTCCGGATTTTGTCGCTATCGCCAACTACGCGATTCTCGCCACCGAAAACCACACCAGCCAAATGGGCATCAAGAAAAAGCAGCGCCGTGGTGCAGGCATGGAATTTCATCAACTACGGGAATATCGCCAGGGCGACAGTTTGCGGCAGCTTGATTGGAAGGCAACATCGCGCCGACAAAAATTAATCGCGCGGGATTATCAGGATGAACGCGACCAACAAATTGTACTGATGATCGACAGCGGCCGCCGCATGCGCGCCAAGGACGATGAACTCAGCCATTTTGATCACGCACTCAACTCAATGCTGCTGGTGAGTTATATCGCATTGCGCCAAGGTGATAACGTGAGCCTGATGAGTTTTGGCAATAGCCACCGCTGGATTCCACCACAAAAAGGGGTAGAACGAGTAAAGGTATTGCTCAATGGAATTTATGATCTGCACGCAAACCAATCCACCGCCGATTACATTACAGCCGCAGAAAAATTGACGTTCTTACAACCAAAACGCTCACTGGTCATTTTAGTCACCAACTCGCGCGACGAAGACAACAGCGAATTACTGCTTGCAGTAAATCTGTTAAAAAAACGCCATTTAGTGATGGTCGCCAATATCCGCGAACAAGTGCTCGACCAACTCAACGACACGCCAGTGCAAACTTTTGACGATTCCCTAAATTACGCCGGAGTCCGTCGTTTTTTACATGAACGTCGCGAATCCCACCGCAAACTCACCGCCGCAGGTGTCTACGCAATTGATTGCACAGCCAATGAATTAGCAGTGCGCGTTGCGAATGCGTATTTGGAAATCAAGAGTGCTGGGGTTTTGTAGACATACTCACAAGAATACTACCCAGCATTTCCTTTTACTAATCGATTACCGAAAATTTAACAACTAAAAACCTAAGAATTAACACAGAAAATATGAATAATTTATTACCACTTATCGCGGACGCTTGGCGTTTTTTCAAAAACAACCTGGCTAGTATTATTGCCCTAATCATGCCATTAATAATGGCCGTTAGCACTTT
>CAIOHY010000285.1 GCA_903858205.1 uncultured Cellvibrio sp. | reverse complement strand
CTGGGCATGACCTGTAATAAAATCGAGCCTCCATCGTAGATTTGAAGCAAGAAAACAAAGTGCCTCATGATTTTCTATAAAAATCATGGGGCACTAATGACGTAATGGAGTTTTTGGGTCGCTAACTTATGGTTGGCGGGGCGGTTGGTTTTCTAAAGTCTAGGTAATCAACTATGTGGATAAAAAAAGAATTCCGTTTAACGGCTCGCCTTGATGAAAATTTTTAAGTATTAACTGCATTAAAAAACCCGCTCATTTAGCGGGTTTTTTAAGGGGAATGGATTAATTCTACTTACGGAATCCTGGGGGCAATGCACCACCGGGAGCAGCACCGCCTGGCATCATACCGCCAATACCGCGCATCATTTTTTGCATGCCACCGCCCTTCATTTTACCCATCATTTTCGCCATTTGTTTGTACTGCTTTAACAAACGGTTGAGATCCTGAATTTGAGTTCCAGAACCTGCGGTGATGCGGCGTTTACGTGAGCCACTCAGATCATCCGGATTACGGCGCTCTTCCGGGGTCATGGAATTAATAATGGCTTCCATGGTTTTAAATTGTTTGCCCATGTTGGCGGTCTGTGCCATTTGCGCCACATTGCCAAGCCCTGGCAATTTATCCAGCATCGATGTTAAACCGCCCATGTTTTGCATTTGCTGCAACTGATCACGCAAATCTTCCAAATCAAACTTTTGGCCTTTAGTGACTTTCTTAATCAGCTTTTCGGCTTTTTCTTTATCAACCGTTCGCTCAACCTGTTCGATCAGCGATAGCACGTCACCCATACCCAAAATACGTGACGCAATACGGTCTGGATGGAAAGGCTCAAGAGCATCAACCTTCTCGCCCATACCCAAAAATTTTATCGGCTTGCCCGTAATGTGGCGCACAGAAAGCGCAGCACCGCCACGTGCATCACCGTCGGCTTTGGTTAGGATGACACCGGTCAAGGGCAGCGCATCATTAAATGCTTTTGCGGTATTAACCGCATCCTGACCGATCATTGCGTCAATTACGAACAATGTTTCAATAGGATTAATCGCTGCGTGCAGATCCTTGATTTCAGTCATCAAATCTTCATCGATATGCAGACGACCAGCGGTATCCACAATCAATACATCAAAGAATTGTTTTCTGGCGTGATCAATCGCACTGCGCGCGATATCCAGCGGCTTTTGCTCTCCGGTGGATGGGTAGCATTCCACACCCACTTCCGCCGCCAATGTTTGTAGCTGCTGGATTGCCGCCGGCCGATAAACGTCTGCACTAACCACCAACACTTTTTTCTTTTCACGCTCTTTCAAAAAACGCGCAAGCTTGGCGACCGAGGTCGTTTTACCCGCACCCTGCAAACCAGCCATTAAGACGATGGCTGGCGGCTGCTGCGCGAGGTTGAGCGACTCATTGGCCTGCCCCATAGTGGCGATCAATTCAGCTTCAACAATCTTGATAAATTGCTGCCCTGGATTGAGTGCTTTGCTAATTTGCTGACCGAGGGCGCGGCTGCGCACCTGATCGATAAATGCTTTTACAACTGGCAGGGCTACATCGGCCTCCAGCAGCGCCTTGCGAACATCGCGCAACGCATCTTTGATATTGTCTTCACTGAGGCGCGCCTTGCCAGTGATGCTGCGCAGCGTGTGGGATAAACGGTCGGTTAGATTCTCAAACATAGCCAATCTCAAACAAACGGTTGATTCGCGGAGAGCCAAACCCTGCGGATTACACCAAGGCAGGCCCATAAAAAGTGGCGGCGATTATACCCCCAAAGCCATCCTAATGGGTGTACTCTCCTGCAGAATCGAATCGCATATCACGCTCAAGTTAATAAGGACATTTCTCATCTACCCTTCTATTTAAGGGTACCTTGTGACACACTTGCGCTTCGGTTTAGCCAATGAAAACACGTCACGGATATTCCCTATCAGTATGATTACCCTAAGCGCCAACTTGCTCGCCATCCTTATCTATACCGCGGCTGCCATTTATTTTGGCAGCCAGTTTGTGCGCCAAAAATCGTTTAAACCATCGCAACTCATAGGAATTGCAGTAATTGGCCTGGCTGCACATGGTGTTGGCGTTTACGGCATAAGTGTTACGGGCAACAGCTTTAATTTCAGTATATTCTCAACATTCTCACTCATCTTTTGGGTGGTTAACTCGATTGTTTTGATCAGCAGTCTCAAAAAGGAACTGCACAATTTATTCTTATTGTTATTCCCACTCTCTGCCATATCGATATTGATATCCATCAGCCTCACTAATCCTGAATGGCAACACCCATTGAGTTACAGCATCGCGGCACATGTTATACCTTCACTGCTCGCCTACAGCTTGCTCACCATTGCTAGCTTACAAGCGCTGATATTGGCTTATCAAAACTACGCCTTAAAAAATAAAAGCCGCCTCGCCAATGCGCGGCTGCTACCACCACTGCAAACCATGGAG
>CAIOHY010000284.1 GCA_903858205.1 uncultured Cellvibrio sp. | reverse complement strand
TTTCCTTTGTTTTACAGTGTGTGGTCGCACTCACATTGTATCAACTTGGAAACAGGCTTTTCTTTTATCTACAAACTGTGGGACAGCAGTGCCGCATGGCGGCGTTTTTTAAATTGCCGCTAAGGCTATTTTGCGTCTGCAATAATTTTTTGCAGGCCTTTGAGCGATGCCTCAACACTTTGCATTGGCGTCATGCCTTCTGGATACACTTCTTGTTCCACCACCAACCAGAGTGTGCCACCAACGGTTTTGTTGGCTTCAATCAATGCCTTCCAATCGGTAGTGTCTTGACCGAGGATTGGATTTTCTTTATTGCCTTCTTCGGGTGCTGCCGCTTTGTAGTGAGTGGTGATGGTACGGCCAGGGTAAGCCTTAACAAAATCCACGGGATTTTTGCCGGCCACTTCGGTCCAACCCACATCTTGCTGCAGAATTACACCATGGGATGTACCTTTGCCGATCACATCCCAAGGGGTTTTATTCAACTCTCCGAGCATTTCCGGTTTGTGATTGTGGTAACCAGTGTGCATGCCGTGGGGCGCTAATTTTTTCTGAATGGCTTCCAATTCTGCCGCAACTTCTTTGGCGCCCTCTGGAGTGAATGCGCGTTTATCCATGGGGATAATCAAATACTTGCAATCAATCGCTTTGTAAAAGGCTACAGTTGCATCGAAATTTTCCGGCGACAATTTATCAAAATGTACGTGCGCGCCCGATGCTTTCAAACCGGTTTTGTCCAGAAAAGCTTTTAAGCCTTTAGGATCTTTTTCATAGGCGCCAAAACTGCCCGCGAATTCCACGCCTTGAAAGCCCATGGCTTTGAGTTTTTTCAATGTGCCTTCAAAATCAGCTGCTACATCATCTTTAATTGACCAGAGTTGCACGCTCAGCTGCGGCGAGGTAGGCGCAACATCTGCAGCGAAGGTTGTTAAGCTCAGGCTTGCAATCGCCGCCAGGGTGATGGCTTTTATTGTTTTGGCCGCTAGTGTTTTGGCCGTTATTGTTTTAGATAGGTTCATAGTGGGTTCCTTGTGTATTGCCTTCGGTTTATGTGTTTTCTATTGCTCTCGTTGTCGTACTTGCGATTTTTTTTGCTAAATTTTTCCGAGTTTTAATTGCTGCACTGCATAGTCAGCAGCGCGCGCGGTGAGTGCCATAAAGGTCAGTGACGGATTTTGTGAGGCGCAGGATGCCATTGAAGATCCATCAGTGACAAATAAGTTAGGCACATCGTGCGCTTGGTTCCAGCCGTTGAGTACCGAGGTCTTGGGATCTTTGCCCATGCGTGCAGTGCCCATCTCGTGAATGGCCAGGCCAGGATGCCAGTCTTTTTTGGCGTCGATTTTTTTCGTCACGTTTTTTACGCCAATAGCATCCAAAATTTCAGCGCAGGTATTGGCGATATCGTCAAACATTTTCCAGTCGTTTTCGGAGAGGTCACATTCAATATGTAATTGCGGCATGCCCCATTTGTCTTTCAGCGTTGGATGAAGAGAGACCTGATTTTCGTAGCGTGGCAACATCTCGCCTGATCCACCCAAGTTGAATACCCAACTGCCAGCATTGCGAATCGTATTTTTGTAATCTGCCCCAAAACCGTCGCGTTGACTAAGGCTATCCCAACCTTCGCGCATCGCGCTTCCGGTTAACAGATAGCCGCGTAGAAAGTTCGGTTTGCTCTCGCTGTAATTCGCGAAACGCGGTATCACCAAACCGGTTGGGCGACGACCGGAATAATATTCTTCTTCAAAGCCTTCTACGCGCCCGGATGCGCCCGCGCCGTACAGGTGATCCATTAAGTAATGGCCTAATACCCCGGAGGAGTTGGCGATGCCGGTGGGAAAACTTTCGCTTTTTGAATTCAGCATGATTTGCGTTGTGCTGAGTGTAGAGGCGCACAGAAAAATAACTTTGGCGAAATATTCGCGCGTTTCCAGTGTTTCAGCATCAATCACTCTTACACCGGTCGCGCGATTGGTTTTGGGGTCGTAAATGACACTGTGAACAACACTGTTAGTGGCGATAGTTAAATTATTAGTGGCGAGCGCAGCAGGTAAGGTTGAACTTTGCGTAGAAAAATAAGCGCCGAAGGAGCAGCCTTTTTGGCATTCATTTCTCGCCTGACATTGAATGCGCCCCTGCGCTGTGTGATGCGGCGCAGGCACAGACAAATGCGCGGTACGCCCCATAATTAGTTTGCGTGTTTTCCACTTTTTCTCGATGCGTGTTTTCATTTCTTTTTCTACCGCGTTCATTTCAAACGGCGGAAGAAATTTACTGTCGGGCAATATCTCCAGATTTTCAGCGGAGCCGCTGATACCCGCATGAATCTCCACGTGGTCGTACCACTTTTCAATATCCTTGTAGCGAATCGGCCAGTCTACGCCGTGGCCATCACGCGCATTGGCGGTAAAGTCATGCTCACTCCAGCGATAGGATTGGCGATGCCACAATAAGGATTTTCCACCTAGTTGATTGCCGCGAATCCAGTCGAAGGGTTTATCTTTTGGCGTGCTGTAGGGATAGTCTTTGTCGTTACCAAAAAAATGTTTGGTCGCATCGTTAAAGGCGTAGCATTTTTTCTGGACATAATGCTGCTCATCGACGAGCGCTTTTTCAATGTGGCCGCGAAATGGCATTTGCCAGGGCTTTACGCCTTCGCCGACATAATCTTTGCGGTGTTCTACCGGGCGTCCGCGTTCGACCATCAAGGTTTTCAAACCTTTTTCAGTAAGTTCTTTAGCTGCCCAACCGCCGGAAATACCCGAGCCCACGACGATTGCATCAAAAATTTCTGTGCTTTTGATGATGTAAATATTTTTATCCATGGAGATGACTTCTCGAGAAAAAGTAAAGGGGCAAGAAATTAAAAAATCAAACAAAAAGACAGCGCTTAACTGATGTGCTAATTCGCTATTGCGGTAGCGCCCAGGCTTTGCCGATCTGTTTAAACGTAAAGTTACCTTTGTAGCCGCCAGGAATGGCGAGGTAAGCCAACTCTTGCGTTGCCCCGATTTCCGATGTGTAGTAACCGAAAGTCACTAACGCTTTTAATTGTTTAAAAAATTGTCGGTCATCAGCGGTAAATCCATCGGCTGCTTTTTCCATATTGGTGAGAAGTTCGATTTGCTGCGGTTTACTTGCACTCAAGAAGGGGGTGCTGAAGCGTGCTTTTGCTGAATCATCAATTCGATTTAATCCTGCGAGCAGCCCTTGCTGTTCTTCTTTGCTTGCGCAATAGACGGCGAAGTGATTGATAAAATCGTGTACGCCGGCAGCGATGGCACCGGGGGTATCCGTGGTGGGAATAATAATTTCGCCCAGTTCGCGCAACAGTGCCAACTGAGTGGTGTCGAGTAAGGTTTTTTTGCTGCGCGTTAAATCGGTTGGCGGTGCGAAGGCTGCCAGTGCCGAGAGCGAGCTGGCTGAGAGTGTCAGGCCGCAAGCGAATGCAATTTGTTTGATGGCCGCGCGACGGGACTCGCTGGTTTCGCCATGCGGTAAGGTGGGATAGGTCATGCGTGCCTCGTACTTATTGTATTGTTTTAGAGTTCAAATGCGGCCTTGACGATTGCTCCACCCGCTCGTCTCTGAGTGGATGTGTGGCTGTCTTGGTGGCGCAACCTGCTCTGAATTTTAGTTCTTGATCGGGTTAATGGGGGTCAATATTTGTAAATATGTAATCGGTTTCAACTATTCTGCACGAAAATTTCACCTAGACACCAGCTGTCTTACGCCTTATCGGTTTCAGCCAACCCTTGCGATGGGGTTGGCAGTCAAAAAAAATCCGAATCAACCAGAGTTGATTCGGATTTGGGTAGTGCCCGTCGATCAATGACCTGCCAGTCTCATCCTTGACTAGCGCGACGCATACGAATGTGCCGCGCGTAACTGACCGGTTTTATTGCAAGGGTGGATAAGCATTTTGCAGTAAAACCTGGAAGCCTTCCTTAAACCAGCGTCCGGCCACTGGAGCACCCGGAAGTGCGCCAGTATCGACATTGTTACCGCTGCCGGGGTTGTAGTTGTAAGTTGGGTCGCACATGCGATCAAAGCCTTTGGCTGGATCTTGCGGATCGAATGACAAGGCAAGTGATGCAGCGCCATCTGACTCCCCTGGTGGTTTCACCCAAACGTAAGCGTCAATGCCGGCAACCGGTGCGACTCTTGGGCGTTCGCCAATACCACCGCGTTGATTACACCAGTTACCGCGATGAGTGCGGCGATCGATACGTGATTGATCAACAAAGGTGTTTAGCTGGCTACTGGTGGATTGGCTGGTTGGTCTGTTGGGGCCGCCCCAGCCATTGCGTGATGTATCGACCAGCATACCGATAGATGACGGGAAGCCATTGTTGATCATCGCATTGCGCCAGGCTTGAACAAAGCCTACTTCACTGAAGTGAGGGTTCCATTCGTAGAATGCCGCTTGGCGAGTTTGGCCGCCGCCAGAAAATGCGCTGTTCGCTAGTGAATCCAGGAAGGGTTCGTATAGTGGAGTGTAGCCAGAGGTATTGGATACAAAGCCCGCTACCGAGTTGACGCCACCGGTTGCACTCTTAATGGTGTTGCCAATCAGCGTGACTGCGGGGCCAAAGTTGTCCGGCCAGCCCAACCATCCAGAGTGTCCAATATCGACGTAGCTGTAGACATTGGTGATCGGATACAGCTTGCTCAGGGTGTAGCGCGTGTTAGCCGCGTAGCCGTGTGTTGGATCGGTGGCTAATTGGCAGTCCGGATCGCTTAAGTTAGTAACCAGATTCGGCAGCGAGTCGGGTTCGATAATCGCAATGATGCGCAAGCTGCTGTATTTAGGATCGGCGAAGATTGACGCTATAGCATCAATATACTCTGTGCGATAGCGAGCCGAGCCTTCAGCGCCTTGTTTTAACTCACCGTTGGACGCGAGTGCGTGACAATCGCGGTTGGGCAAGTCGTAAACCACTACCTGTATGACGTTGGCTTTTTGGGCCAGTGCGGCATCAAGATGGTCACGCAGGCCATAGCTTCCGTCGGTCGGCGCAATGGCGCCAATACGATCCATCCAGACTGCAGTGTTGTAGCCGGCTACGCGAGATCCACCGGTTTCGGCTTGCGCTTTGGCTGACCAGATAGGGTCAACATACCATTGCGCGTCCACGAATGGATTGTCCAAACGCACGGGCGGTGTAATGCTCGATACCGATGAGCTTGCACGTGAGCTGGAGACCGCAGGTAGGCTGCTCGGTGCGGCCGAGCTGGTGATTGCCGCTGAGGAGCTGCTCGGTGCGATGGAGCTAGTGGTTGCTACCGATGAGCTGCTACGAGGCACAGAGCTAGGCGCGACAGAAGAGATTGCCACGCTGGACGGTGCGCTGCTGGCGCGCGGTTGCTCGATAGAGCCCGAACATCTCACGCTGGTGCCCGCAGGGAAGTTTGCGGTCAAGCCGAAGGAGGTGCTGGCGTTGGTGCCCAGGTTGCCATTCCAGGAAGCGTTGGTGAGTCTGTAGGTGTTGCCTCCTTGTGGAGTGGATACCGCGTTCCACACATTCAGATTGCTTACGGGCTGGCTGAAGGTCAGGTAGACAGTCCAGTTGGACGCGTTGCCTGCAGTATTGGTCACAGTACCTTCAAATTGTCCGCCGCCTGACCATGTGCCTGTTTGGCGAGCTGAGCAATTGAACTGGCTAGTAGGCGCCGCGCTTGAGCCGGGGATAACCGCGCTGCTAACGGCTGAGCTGCGGATCGCGCTGCTGGGTGCAGAGCTACTTACTGCTGGCGCACTGCTGGCGGGTGCGCTACTGGCGGCCGGCGATCCGAACACCTGTAGTTCCCAGAGTGAGTAACCCCATTGGGTTGCTCTGGCGGTTCCTCTCAGGCGAAGGTAGCGCCCGGTGCCAGTCAGATTGATGTTGTCGACCCCACCATCACCCGTGGTAGTGGTGTAAACATTTGTCCAAGTGTTGCCATCTTGCGAGGTCAATAACTCATAGCCACGTCCAAAGGCCGCTTCCCAATTCAGGTTAACGCGGTTGATGTTGTAGCTGGAGCCCAGGTCAACCGTAATCCACGCACTATCGTTGTAGCAGCTGGACCAGCGAGTACTGCCGCTGCCGTCGACTGCCTTATCTGCCCCTCGTCCGGCGTCATCGTTGCACGAACTGGTGGCCAATTTGCCTTGAGCCAGATTGCCGGTAGTTGAGCTGACCGAGGAACTGCTTGCAGGTGGTGAGTTAAATACGGTGGCGGTACGCGAGGTTGAGCGGATACCGTTGGCGCCGTTGATCAAGCGCGATCCCCAGTTGGTCAATGAGTTGACGTTGAAGCCGTTAACGATATCCAGCGATGCGGTCGAGGCGTCGTTGCCGGACCAGGACCATGCCAGATAGCCAAATCCCTGTACCTCTGATTGCCACATGATGGTGTCTTCATCGACATTTGAGCCCTTGTGGTCTGCGCCAAACTCGCCAACCACCAAATGCAATCCATTGTTTTTGAAGGCTTGCATGTAGGGTTCTATTTGGCTGCGTGAGCCATAAGATTCATACATATGCACAGAGAAAATGGTGTTTCTCAGCGGGTCTGAATTGAATACGCCGGTGGCGTTGTTGCGCATGGTGTTGGACCAATCCTGGCCCCAGTTAGGCGCATCAACCATGATGGTATGACGCAGTCCGCCAGCGCGCAGGCGGCTAATGGCATCGCGCGAGATGCCTGCCCATTGGCTAGTCGTGTTGTTGCCGACAAATTCGTTAGCAAAATTGATGACGACATAGTCTTCCTGGCCCTGAATGGCCGCTCTGATGTCAGCGCTGAGAAAGTAGTCGACCGACGTGGATGGATGGGCTGCGCCGGCATCGTCGCCCCAACCGGTTGAATCGTGAACCTCTAACACGGTGACTATTTTGTTGGCTTTGGCCCAGCCGATGATTTGTCGTACGGCGGCGCCGTCGTCGCGCGGGGTCCAGCGGGCGCCGCTGGCGAGCACTACGCGAATCGTGTTGGATCCTGTGGTAGCGATATCATTGATCGTCTGCTGTGTGCGTGGTTTATACCAGGTATGCAGGAAGTTAATTCCGCGCATCACAAAGGGGTTGCCGTTTCCATCCAGTAGTTGGCCGTTTCTAACGGAGAAGTCTGCAGATGCCTGCGCGGACAAAAGTCCACACGCAATGGTAGGCGCGAGCCACCACCGATTTTTGGGGAGTTTCATAAAAGCCTCGGTTTATTATCGTTAAATTACCTAGGAAGGCTGCCTCAGTCGTAATGCAAGGCGACCTTTATCGCTGATCAATCCATGAATGCTCGGGTGCAAGCAGTTAACTCGATCCGTTGAAGCTTTATGTCTGCTGGATGGTGAGGAATCGGTGGGTATAGGTGATACCGATTACAAATTATTAGTTTTATTTTTGTAAACGATTACATTGTAGCGTGATCAATTGTTCCGTTCAAGTGGATTTTTCGTGAAGTCGAGCGCGTTTTCAGGATGAAAATCTAGATTTCGGCAGTTTCTGTTGGGGCAATTGCCGTGATGTGATGGGCGATTTTTGTAATCAACCAAGGGCTGTCATCCATCGGCAAATCGTGTCCGGCGTTGGGGTGTTGGCAGATCGGCCATTGAAATTGCTGTGCGAGAGCAAGGCTCGCACGCACCGAGACCATACGGTCGCCATCACTTGCCAGCACCAAACCATCCACGGCGCAGGTTGGCTTAGGGCGAAACTGCGCGGCGGCACGCAGCATGGTGATAATGGTTGCGCGGGAGACTGGCCGATGGTGTTGTATGCTCAACCACTGGTGTAGGTTCCCTGCAAAATCAGCGCGCTTGTTGCTGACGATTTTTAATACCTCTTCTTCGCGTGTCCCTGCATCGCTTAGCAGTGCACGGAGCATTGTGGTCCAGGCTGCAGGGCGTAGGCGCCACCAAAAAGGCTGGTTTCCTGCGCTGGAGTTAATCAATACCAGTCCGCGTAATTCCTCTGGGTAGCGTTGTGCCCAATCCAATGCGACCATCCCGCCCATTGAAATACCCACAACGTAAATGGCCTGATCGCGCGCGCGCATGTCGGTAATGGCGATTTCGCGGCGCACGTGATCAGTCATTGCCGCCACCGACTCAAGCGCGGGCTGCTGAAAATATTTGCCGCAACCGGGGAAATCGATCGAATGGATACACCAGTCATCGCCCAGTGTTTTTTGTAATTGTGCAGGAAAGTCCAGCCAATGCGCCGCTTCGCGTGCAAGGCCGCGCAATAAAATGACATGGTTTTTTACTGCTGCATGACTGTTCAAAACCAGAGGCTCCTCGCAGCTTGATTTAAAATTCCAGTCTGTTTTTCGTCGGGCAGCCAGTTGCGGTGATTGAGTGTGGCGGCGAGCATAAAATCCAGCAGCACAATATGGCGGCGTAGTACGCGCGTATGTCGATGCTGAATTTGTGGGTTAAACAGCCCCGCCATATTAAATAATTGGCGCGGGCTTTTTTTCACCCACAACCAGGATCCCATCTCTAACGTGAGTGGTAAAAAGTGCGGTTGGTTTTGCGCACGCGATTGATAATAAAAATAATCCCA
>CAIOHY010000283.1 GCA_903858205.1 uncultured Cellvibrio sp. | reverse complement strand
CGGGCTAGGCGCGGGATGCAAATTGTGTTTCAAGACCCCTTTGGCAGTCTTAATCCCCGGTTACTGGTTGGCGATTGTGTGGCGGAAGGGTTGCGGGTGCATGAACCAAAAGCCGATCCAGAGCCTCGCATTACAGAATTGCTGAACAGCGTCGGTCTTGAGGCCAGCTTTGCCCAGCGCTATCCTCACGAACTTTCCGGCGGCCAGCGGCAACGGGTTGCTCTGGCTCGGGCAATGGCCGTCGGAGCCAAGCTTATTGTTTTAGATGAACCAACTTCAGCTCTGGACGCACATGTAGCGGTGCAAATTGTTACATTGCTGCAACACCTTCAAATCACTAAAGGTCTATCCTATATTATTGTTAGCCACGATCTAGCTGTTATCAAAGCTCTTAGTCAGCAGGTGTTGGTGCTAAAAGAAGGAATAGTCGTGGAACAAGGCAAAACGACAGAAGTCTTTTCTGCGCCCCAAAACATTTACACGCAAGAGCTTATGGCATCTTGCTACCTGTGAACGGCTTCTCGTGTTGTCGTAAACTTTAGGCTGGGAAAATCGTCTTGGGTTTTGGTCAAGTGCCAAGCGTTGCGGGCAAGGAAAACAACGCATCCATCGTGATCTACTCCAACCGCGCTGCGGTTAGCGGCACGAAAGCGTTCGAGATCGCTAACTTCACCAAAAACCCAGCGTACGGCGTGGGCGGCGGTAGCTTCAAACCTGGCGGCGACATTGTATTCGCTACGCAGCCGTTCAGTCAGGATTTCAAACTGCAATGGCCCGGCGACACCCACCACCACTTCACCGCCATCATCAGGACGAAACACTTGGCTGGCTCCTTCTTCCGCAAGATGATCGAGAGCTTTATCCAAGTGTTTGCGGCGCATGGGATCAGCAAGCTGAACTCGTTGTAGGTATTCCGGCGCAAAGGAAGGTACACCAGTGAAGTGCAGGGCTTCACCCTCGGTTAATGTGTCACCAATCCGTAGGCTGCCGTGGCCGGGAATACCGATAACATCCCCCGCTTCGGCACTTTCCGCCGTCTCCCGCTCATTAGCCAGAAACAACATGGCGTTATGTACCGCCATTGTCTTATTGCTACGCACATGGAACAGTTTCATCCCGCGCCGAAACGTCCCCGACACGAGACGCACGAAAGCGATCCTGTCCCGGTGCTTTGGATCCATATTAGCCTGAATTTTAAAGACAAAGCCGGAACACTGTTTTTCTTCCGGTGCCACTATTCGCTCAATAGCTGTCTGTGGACGTGGCGGCGGCGCAAAGCGACGGATACCGTCCAGCAGTTCACGAACACCAAAGTTATTCACCGCACTGCCGAAAAATACTGGCGTTTGATGTCCGGCAAGGTATTCCGCCGCATCAAACTCCGGACATAACCCCTTTGCCATGGCAACGTGCTCATTCAGCACCGCCCTATGCTCTGCGGGTAAGCGTTCCGTGAGCAATGGATCATCAAGGCCTTTACAGGCAATCGCATCCGTCAGACGGTTGTTGTGGGTACGGTCAAAAAGAATGAGTTGTTGCTGAAACAGGTCATACACCCCGTGAAAATCACGCCCCATGCCGATAGGAAGGCTGGCGGGGGTGGCGACCAGTGCCAACTTATCTTCGATCTCTGAAATTAATTCAAAAGGGTCTCGCGCCTCGCGATCCATTTTATTAATGAAAGTAATAATAGGGATATTACGCAGACGACAGACGGCAAAAAGTTTGAGGGTCTGACTCTCAATCCCCTTGGCTCCGTCCAGCACCATAATCGCCGAATCACACGCCGTCAGGGTACGGTAAGTATCTTCTGAAAAATCCTCATGCCCAGGGGTATCAAGCAGGTTAAACGTCACCCCTTGCCAGTCAAAGGTCATTACCGATGCCGTGACGGAAATTCCCCTCGCCCGTTCCACCGCCATCCAGTCTGAGCGGGCGCGGCGGGCATCACCCTTAGCCTTCACCGCTCCGGCAAGCTGAATAGCCCCACCGAATAGAAGCAACTTTTCCGTCAGCGT
>CAIOHY010000282.1 GCA_903858205.1 uncultured Cellvibrio sp. | reverse complement strand
TAAGGACGTGGCGCTCGCGCACGACATTCCCGTTTATCAGCCGCTTAACTTTAAATCGCCCGAGGCTGTTGCTGAACTTGCGGCGCTTAATGCGGATTTAATGGTGGTAGTTGCTTACGGATTGATCCTGCCGAAGGTGGTACTCGATGCGCCGCGCCTCGGCTGTATCAACGTACACGCGTCGATCCTGCCACGTTGGCGCGGTGCCGCCCCCATTCAACGTGCGATAGAAGCGGGCGACACTGAAACTGGCGTCACCATTATGCAGATGGATGTAGGTCTGGATACCGGCGATATGCTAATCAAAGCTTTTTGCCCGATTTTAGGCGAGGATACCGGCGGAAGCCTGCACGATAAACTCATTAGTATCGGCATGCCTGCCCTCATCGAGGCGCTCGATTTGATTCAAACCGGCAATACTCAACCAGAAAAACAGGATGACAGCCTAAGCAACTACGCTCCCAAGCTCAGCAAAGAAGAGGCCGCACTCAATTGGCAGCTATCGGCCGCTGAGCTGGAGCGCAAAGTGCGCGCGTTTAACCCCTTTCCAGTAGCCCACACTAAGCCCGCTGGCGCTAGCGATGACCAACGCATCCGCGTTTGGGCAGCAGCAGCGTCAGATAAACCAACGACCGCGACCCCCGGCAGCATAAGCCACATCAACGATCAGGGCTTATGGATCGCCTGCAAACAGGGGCAACTTGTCCTCGAACAGCTGCAATTGCCGGGTAAAAAAGCGATGCCGGTAAGCGAGATATTACGCGGCCACCCGGACTTATTCAGTGTCGGTGACCAACTGGAGCAACCGGCATGTTAAGTGTGCGTGCCGCTGCGGCGCAGGTGATTGCGCAGATACTGGCCTCGAAAGGCTCACTATCCAGTCTATTATCTGCTGTTTCGGCGAAAATTGCCGATAATGATCGCCCTTTACTGCAAGAACTTTGCTTCGGCACTTGCCGTTATTATCCACAACTGCAGGCCTACACCGAGTGTCTGTTGGACAAGCCGCTACGCGCCAAAGATGGCGATGTGCAAGCGCTTTTGCTGCTCGGTCTCTACCAATTGCTGCACACGCGCATCCCCGACCACGCCGCCATTGGCGAAACAGTCGAAGTTACCCGTCACATTAAAAAGCCCTGGGCGACCAACCTGGTCAATGGCGTATTGCGCAGTTTTCAGCGCGATAGCAGCAGAATTAACGAATTTCTTACCGAGAATCGCGCTTTTATGAGCAATCATCCCGCGTGGATGGAGGCGATGATAAGCAAATGCTGGCCGGAGCAGTTTGAACAATTAATCGCCGCCAATAACCAGCATCCGCCGTTTAGCCTGCGTTTGAATTCGCACAAGATTAGCCGTGACTCTTATCTACAACTGCTGGGCGATGCCGATATCACCGCCAAGCCGACGCAGTTCAGCCCTTACGGCATCACCCTTGATGCGGCTTGCGACCCGCGCAAACTGCCGCATTTCACCGAAGGCTGGTTGAGTGTGCAGGATGAAGCAGCGCAATTAAGTGGCGATCTGTTGCAATTGTCGCCCAATTTGCGCGTACTTGACGCCTGCAGCGCTCCGGGCGGCAAAACCGGGCATTTACTGGAATTAGAGCCAAGTCTGCGAGTGACTGCACTGGATGCCGATGAACGCCGCCTGACCCGTGTGCGCGAAAACCTGAGCCGCCTTGGCGTAACTGCCGATGTTGTCTGCGGCGATGGCACCAAGCCCAACAGCTGGTGGGACGGAGAGCTGTACGACCGTATCTTGCTCGATGCCCCCTGCTCGGCCACCGGTATTATCCGTCGCCATCCGGACATCAAAGTCCTGCGCACACCTGAGGAGCTGGACAAACTCGGCGAGCTGCAACAGCAACTGCTGAAAAATCTTTGGCCGCTGCTCAAGCCGGGGGGGATTTTGCTCTACGCCACCTGCTCGATTATGCCCAAGGAAAATACCCGTGTGATCGAGGCTTTTTTGGCGCGCAATAAGGATGCTAGCTGCGACCAACTCGATGTCGACTGGGGTTTGGCGCAACCCTGCGGCAGGCAACTTTTGCCGCAGCTGGATGGCCATGACGGTTTTTACTATGCGCGGCTACGCAAGAACAGTTGATATAAACTCCACAAGTTAGCCGAGGATAGCGGCAGCTTGACGCCATGATCACTAAACTTGGCGATAAATTAGATAGTTAACAAGAACAGGCGAACTATGAAAATTATCATCCTCGGCGCCGGACAAGTCGGCGGCAGTCTCGCGGAGCATCTGGCGAGCGAATCCAATGACATCACCGTGATCGACACCGACGAAGCACGTCTCCGCGAGCTGCGCGACCGGTTGGATATCAGCGTCGTCACCGGCGAAGCCTCTCACCCCGATGTGCTTGCCCAAGCCGGAGCGGAAGACGCCGATATGCTGGTCGCGGTGACCAGTAATGATGAGATCAATATGATCGCCTGTACTGTGGCGAGCAATCTTTTCCACACCCCCACCAAGATTGCCCGGGTACGCGCAACTTCTTATCTGACTCACCAGCAGTTGTTTGAGTCAGGCGCGATTCCGGTTGATGTACTTATCAGCCCGGAACAGCTGGTGTCTGAATATATTTTCCGTTTGGTCGAACAGCCCGGCACCCTGCAGGTAGTGGACTTTGCCGATGGCAAGGTGCAACTGGTGGCGGTAAAGGCCTATCACGGCGGGCCATTGGTTGGGCAAGAGCTGCGCTTTTTACGCGAGCATATGCCCTCGGTAGATACGCGAGTTGCCGCGATTTATCGGCGCAATCGCGCCATAGTCCCCACCGGAACCACGGTGATCGAAGCCGATGACGAAGTATTTTTCATCGCCGCCAAAGCGGATATCCGCGCTGTGATGAGCGAATTGCGCCGTCTTGAAGTCGCCTACAAACGCATCACAATTGCGGGCGGCGGCAATATCGGCCTGCGCTTGGCCAAAATGTTGGAAGGCCGTTACAACGTGCGCGTTATTGAGTACAACAAAAACCGCTGCATTCGCCTTTCGGAACAGTTGGATCGGGCAATTGTGATTCAGGGTAGCGCGTCAGATAAAGATTTATTGATGGAAGAGAGCATCGAAGAAACCGATGTATTCCTCGCGCTCACCAACGACGACGAAGCCAACATCATGTCGTCAATGCTTGCCAAGCGGCTGGGCGCGCGTAAGGTGATGACGCTGATTAACAACCCGGCTTATGTGGATGTGGTTCAGGGTGGCGATATCGACATCGCTATCTCGCCGCAAACCACCACCATCGGCAGCCTGCTCACCCATGTGCGCCGTGGCGATATAGTCAACGTTCACTCATTGCGGCGCGGTGCAGCCGAGGCGATTGAAATTATCGCCCACGGTGATGCCAAATCCTCCAAAGTGGTGGGCAAGGCGCTGGAAGATATCGACCTGCCTGAAGGCGCGAATATTGGCGCGATTGTTCGCCAAGGGACATCGGGGGATGAAGTTGTCATCGCTCACGATGACGTAGTGGTACAGTCCGGCGACCATGTGATTGTATTTTTGCTGCAGAAAAAACATATCCGCGACGTGGAAAAGCTCTTCCAGGTCGGATTCAGCTTCTTCTAGTCCGCTGATTGCACCGCCACTTTAGGCCAGCACCTAAAGTGGCGAGCTTTAGCCCAGCGCATCCCCTAGCATCCGCGCACCGGTCTATTGCCGGTTAACGACGCTAACAGGGGAACCATAATGATCATAAGAAATGTAGTAATTTCCGCCAGTCTAGGTCTGGCGATCAGTCTACTCACGGCTTGTGGTGGCAGCGGTGGCAGTACACCCGCACCCGCCAGCTCCAGCATGGCGCCAGCCAGTTCCAGCGCAGCAGTTTCCAGCATGTCTGTGCTTAGCTCCAGCAGTCTCACTAACAGCTCGGCGGCAGCCTTTACTGGCTTGCTGATCGAAGCCGAAGACTATGTTCGCTATTACGACACCAGCGCCGGTAATACCACCGGTGAATACCGCAGCGACGGCGTCGATATCGAAAAATCCACCGACACCGGCGGCGGTTTCAACATCGCCTACATTGATTCGGGCGATTGGTTGGAATTCAGTCTGAATGTAAGCGCCGCAGGTGAGTTCGCTATTGAAAGCCGCGTTGCCACCGCACAAACAGGCGGTTTGTTTAGCTACGAAATTGATGGCAAAACCGCCTCCGGTGAGATCAGTGTGACCCCCACTGGCGGATGGCAAACCTGGGCGAGCCTGAATCATCCTATCGGTCGGCTTGAAGCCGGTAACTACGCGCTCTGCGTTCAGATGAAAAGCGGGCCATTCAACCTCAATTGGATGAAAATCACCTCCACCAATGGCGGTGCCATGAGCCTGAGTCAGACGCCAAAAGGTGACGCCAGCAGCTGTATCCACCCGGTTGAGCCGCCCAAGGTAACCGTACCGGAGCGGATCAAACTCAACCAGTTGGGTTTCACCCCCAAGGCCGAAAAACTGGCCGTAGTTCCCGCTGTGGAGGCAACCAGTTTCACCGTGCTTAAGGCGGGAACTACCGAGGAAGTGATGACCGGCACCCTGAGTGCCGCTGCGGTTTGGCAGCCATCGTTTGAGTCGGTCAAGCTGGCTGATTTCTCCAGCCTCACCGCGCCGGGGAGTTACGAATTGAAAGTGGCCGGTGTCGCCCAAGCGGCTCCCTTTACCATATCGGCTGACGCCTACAACGCCGTTAACGCCGCCGCCCTGAAATCCTTCTATTTCAACCGCGCCAGTACTTCACTACTGGAAACTCATGCGGGCATCTACAAACGTGCGGCAGGCCATGCAGACACCAACGTGTTTATCCACGCCTCAGCCGCCGATGCGAAACGGCCAGTGGGCACTGTCGTCAGCGCCCCCAAAGGTTGGTATGACGCCGGCGATTACAACAAATACATCGTCAACTCGGGGATCACCACCTACACACTTTTGGCGGCATTTAAGCGTTTTCCCACCTATTTCACCGCTCAATCACTGAATATTCCTGAATCTGGCGATGCCGTGCCCGATATCCTGAACGAGGTGATGTGGAACCTGGAGTGGATGCTGGCGATGCAAGATCCCAATGACGGCGGCGTTTACCACAAGCTGACCAGCAAGGGGTTTAGCGGTTTTGTGATGCCCAATGCCGATACTGACGAGCGCTACATGGTGCAAAAAACCACCGCCGCCACTCTCGATTTTGCCGCCGTCATGGCCACTGCCAGCCGTGTTTATGCGGACTATGAAAGCCAGTATCCGGGGCTTTCCGCCAAAATGCTTGCCGCAGCCAAATCTGCTTGGGCTTGGGCAAAAGCCAACCCGGCCGTTTACTACGCGCAGCCGGCGGACATCCAAACCGGCGCCTATGGCGACAATAATGTCAGCGATGAATTCTTTTGGGCCGCAGCCGAGCTTTATATCGCCACCAAAGACGATAGCTACTACAGCGCGATGAATGCGGCCGGAACCAGCGCCGACGTGCCCGGCTGGGGTGGAGTAAAAAGTCTGGGCTGGATGTCACTGGCGCAGCATCTGGATTCGCTCACCGCTGCGGCCGATAAGGCGCTGATCAAGGACCGCTTAATCCAATTAGCGGCCAGTATCAGCACCAAGAAAAGCCAGTCCGCTTACGGCGTATCAATGGAGACAGAGGATTTTTTCTGGGGCAGCAACTCGGGCGCGCTCAATCAGGCGATGATGGCGCTGGAGGTCTATCAACTGGATACCAGCAAAACCGCCTATCGTCAGGCCGCGCAAGCCTTGTTCGATTATGTAATGGGGCGCAATGCGACTGACTATTCCTTTGTGACTGGCTTTGGCAGCAAATCGCCCATGAATATCCACCATCGCCCCTCCGGTGCCGATGGCATAGCCGCGCCTATTCCTGGTTTTATTGCGGGCGGCCCTCATGCAGATCATTTTGGTGATTGCAGCAGCTATCCGTCGCCCTTGCCTGCCAAGTCATTTGTCGATCTGGAATGCAGCTACTCAACCAATGAGATAGCCATTAACTGGAACGCGCCTCTGGTGTATGTATCGGCAGCGCTGCAAGTGCTTAACCCCTGATCCGCTCCACGGCCGGTTGCTGAATGGCAACCGGCTACTTCTTATTCGCTCCAGATGCCTTATGATGCTGGCTTCCTTACTTTCCCCAGCCTGAACAGGAGCATCCGATGGCAAACGTTAAAACCCAACTGGTTGTACTCGGCAGTGGCCCCGGTGGCTACTCCGCCGCCTTCCGCGCCGCTGATCTAGGCTTGGACGTCACTTTGGTCGAGCGCTACTCAAGCCTTGGCGGTGTCTGCCTCAACGTGGGTTGCATCCCTTCCAAAGCCCTTTTGCACGTTGCCGAAGTGATCAACGAATCCCATCATGCCGGCAATCTCGGCCTCAGTTTCGGCCCGGTACAACACGACCTCGATAAGGTTCGCAGCTACAAAGATTCCGTCGTCAGCAAGCTGGTCTCCGGCGTTCACGCCATGGCGAAAGCGCGCAAGGTGCGAGTAGTGGAAGGCTATGGCAAATTTGTAAGCGATCACCAACTAGCCGTAGTGCAAGGTGATGAAACTACCCTGATCGACTTTGACAACGCCATTATCGCCGCCGGTTCGCGCAGCGTGAAACTGCCGTTTATCCCCGAAGATCCGCGTATTTTTGACTCAACCGGCGCGCTCGAACTGCGCTCGGTACCAGCGCGCCTATTGGTGATTGGGGGTGGGATTATCGGCCTGGAAATGGCGACTGTGTACGAGGCACTCGGCAGCAACGTCACCATCGTGGAATTTGCTGATCAGTTGGTTCCGGCAGCCGATAAAGACTTGGTTACCATCTATAGCAAGTACAACAAAGATAAGTTTGAAGTGCTGCTCTCCACCAAGGTAGAAGCCGTAACCGCCAAACCCGAGGCAATTGAAGTGGCCTTTAGCGGCGCCAACGCCCCCGCCGAACCACGCCAGTTCGACGCCGTTCTTGTCGCGGTTGGGCGCGTGCCCAACGGCAAATTGATCGACGCCGAAAAAGCCGGTGTGAATGTGGACGAGCGCGGCTTTATCGCCGTCAACCAATACCTGCAAACCAATGTGCCGCACATTTACGCCATTGGCGACATCATCGGCCAACCCATGCTCGCCCACAAAGCCAGCCATGAAGGCCACGCCGCAGCCGAAGGTGTCGCAGGCCATCCCCATGCGTTTGATCCTATGGCGATCCCTTCCATCGCCTACACCAATCCGGAAATTGCCTGGGTC
>CAIOHY010000281.1 GCA_903858205.1 uncultured Cellvibrio sp. | reverse complement strand
TGCATCGACATTTGTTGCGACTGCGTTTGTGGTTTTTACCTTGGCGGTCTTGCCCTTTTTTTTGGTTTTGCCTTTGAGTTGTTCAGCAACCGCGTTGGCGATCTCTTTACTTGCAGCTTGAGCTGATTTTAAGGCCGCCAGCAGTTCCTGTGCGCCGGCAGCAGCTTTAGTTTGTGCGGCCAAATCTTTTTTGGCTTGGCTCAAACGTGCCTTGGCAGCGGGCGTTTTGGCTTCTTTTGCTGATAGGTCAGCAACTTTTTTCTTCGCGCTACTCAGTGTCTTGTTTTCCGCAGCAAAGGTTTTTTCAGCTGCTGCAAGTTCTTGTTCGCGGGCTTTGTCTAAAGCTGCGCTGAGCTTGGCAATTTCTTGTTCCAACTCAGCAATTGAATTTTTTGGAGTCTTGGGGGCGGCCATAAAAAATACCTGTATGAAAAAGCGTTGGAAAAGTTAGATGGAAGCAGAGCAAATGGTTTTCGCGAATCGAACGAATTGTAGCTGTGAACTGCTAAAAAGTGTATGCCTCTGAGCAAGCGAATCTTGCGCTAGTCCACATGACGTAAGACCTGAACTTTGCCAATAGCATCTGGTCTGCAGTAGATGCTCTGATGTCGTCCTGTTGGTAAATGGGGCGCAGCACACAGTTTGGTTGGCGGTTTAACGCGTGTAGGCGCTAAAAACGCGCACATTTGGCTGGAGTTGGTATACCATTGCCGCCTGCTCTGGCGCCGCAGTATAAGGTGCTGGCTAGGACCAAGTGAGCGGCACGCTTGCTTCACACAGACAACGATTACAAATCAATGATTACTAATAAGGTGCATTATGTTTAACAAACGTTTATTGGTTGTTGGCCTGATGGCTGCTACTGCTGGCTTGATTGGCTGCAACAAAGAAGAAGCAAAACCTGTCGATGACAGCGCAAAGCTGGCTACGCTGGAGCAAAAGGCGAATTACATCATTGGTCAAAACCTGGGCAAAAACCTGCAAAACGGTGGCTTGAGCATTGAGCCAGATTCATTGGCACTGGCGTTGACTGATATCCGTGATGGCAAGCCTTCTCGCATTAGCGAAGAAGATATGCAAAAGATCATGCAAGAAGTTCAGCAAAAAGCCATGGCTAAACAAGAAGAAGATCAAAAGAAGCTGAGCGAAACCAACATTGCTGAAGGCAAAAAATTCCTTGAAGAGAACAAGGCTAAAGAAGGTGTAACTACCACTGAAAGCGGCCTGCAATACAAAGTGATCACCGAAGGCAAAGGCGCCAAGCCAAAAGCGACCGACACTGTAACTGTTAACTACGTTGGTAAGCTGATTAACGGTACTGAATTTGATAGTTCAATCAAAAATGGTCAACCAGCAACATTCCCATTGGATGGCGTAATTCCAGGTTGGACTGAAGCCCTGCAATTGATGCCACAAGGCTCCAAGTGGGAAATCGTAATCCCATCAGAGTTGGCTTACGGTGCTGGCGGTCAAGGCCCAATCCCTCCATCATCAACCTTGATTTTTGAAGTTGAATTGCTGGAAATCAAAGCGGCTGAAGCAGCTCCAGAAGCTAAATAAGATCTAGACCAATCTTATGCCGATAAAAATACCCGCTCATGAGCGGGTTTTTTTATGGCGGCGATTTTGTACAACGAATACTTAGCTAACCAAATCTTTATGGGATGTGTGCAGCACAGAGATTAGACGATCTTCGGTGCTGAAACGCACTTCGAGCGCTTCGCCCAATTGGGATAAATCGATTGTGAGTGAGCTGAGGTCATCGGTTTCCAGATATTTATCGTTGAAGTCCAGCAGCTTTTCAGTGGTCTTATCGATGGTGTCGTAGAGTTTGCTTGCCTGTTGCAGTGCTTCCGCGTCGTCAAACTCACGCCCTTCTTTGATTAGCTGATCGTAGACTTCAAAATGTCCGGCTGAGACATAATCAACCAGAATTTGGCAAAAACTGCGCAATTTCTCGCCGCGTTGCAGATCACTCAAGTCCTGATCCAGACCGCTGAGTGCGCAGTACTGAACCAACATTGTCTGACGCTCTTCCAACCAACGATCGATAATTTCACTTACACCGCCCCAACGTTCTTTGGCATTTTTGCAATTTTCTAGCATCAGTTAATCCTATCCGTTGTTCGACGCAGTGTGTTTCCAGTGAGGCCGCATGCCGGCTTCAATAAGATTCATCACACCGCTGTTGATGTTGAGTTTGTCACAATAGGCCATCTTATCCGCTAGGGCAAGACACCTATGCCAGTTTGTCTTGCTTGCGCAACAGTTGGTACAGGTTAACGCCAGCCAGACCGATAAAGGCGATGAGCGTCCATAAGGCAAGGCTTAGGCCGAGAATTTTATCGACGTGGGCGCAGTTACCATCGCCCTGCAGGAGAAGTTTGAGTGCGTCCATAAACGGAAACACTTCAAACATGTAAGCAAGGCCGGGTCCGCAAGCGGGAACCTGATCGGCAGGCAAACTTTGTAGCCATAGCTGGCGGCCCGCAAAACACGCGCCGAGGATTGGGCTGATGATACCCAGCACCGCATAAGCGCGTTTGCCGGTGACTGCGGGGTTGTGCAGCGCTGCAGCGAGCGCCAGAAGGCCAGTGAGAACGACAAATCCGCGTTGGGTGATGCAAAGAGAGCAGGGGATCATTTTCATGACATGCTCCATGTAGGCCGCAGCCAGGATCATCAGGGTACAGACGATAAAAATAAGAAAGTTGGTCTTACGAACGCTGGGGATCATAGAAAATCCTTAAAAGTAATTGCGGCTTATTGTTGGGGGTGCGTTTGGTAGATACCGAGGGTGGCTAATGGTAAGCAATAAGTCAGCGTCAGAGCCAGTCATTTTCCGCGAGCGATGCTTTAGTGGGAGCGCAAAAGCCCAGGCCTGTTCGGCGGAATAGTCTATGCTTTGATGCAGGTGTGATTATCGCGTCTGTTGGAGCGCAAAATAGGGTGCAAGTTCAGAGTGTGGAGCGACTATGAAACGGGTTGTTAAATACGCCATCGCAGTGGTGGCTACGGTGTCGGCCTTGCAAGCGGTAGCGAGTGGTGGCGGCGGTCCGAAAGTCGCAGAAGGCGTGAATTATATTCCGCTCGAACCGGCGTTGATCGTAAATTATGGCGGGCCGGGGAAGGCGCGGTTTATTAAGGCCGAGTTGTCCATTCGCACCGAGACCGGCGAGGATGCGATAGAGGTAACCCACCATTTGCCGCTGATCCGCGATCGCTTGGTCAGTATCCTGAGTGCACAAACCGAAGACGCTATTAGCACGGCGGAAGGAAAAGAATATTTGCGCGCGTATGCCTTGGCAGAGATCAACAGGGCTCTGCTAAAAGTGGAAGGGCATGATCCCGACGAGCATGACAAAAAACATAGCGCCAGCAAAAAGAAGAAAGATGCAAAAGCGTCCAAGCACGATGAAAAGGAGTCCGGGCATAAAGCCGATGAAGAGGATGCACCGGCAGTTCCTTCTATTGATGACAAAAAACCCGTTAAAGGCCCTGCGTCGGATTTATTTTTTAACAATTTTGTTGTGCAAAAATAGTGACACAAATCAGTCGCTCGTGGCGGGTGACTGATTTGCTATCACCTTCGTCGCAATTCCGGCTTTAACTTCCGCAACCCGTGCAACCGCGATACTGGGCGTAATAACTCTCCAGATACTCATCGAAATTCAGTTGTTGCTGCGTTTCTAATTCCGTTTGTTTGTGCAGTGATTGTGCGCTCATCTGCGCAAAATCCGCGTAGTCTTTTTCTGCTAGTGGTCGCGTTGCAAAATAAGCACGATGCTGTTCGGCCAATGCCAATGTGTGCGCATAAAAACTTTGTTGCGAGCTGGTCATATCGCGCAGTACACGCGCCGATGGTGTCAGCTCAGGATTTTCTAATTTTGCTAATTGCAGTGAGAGTGCCTGGCGATAAGCGTTGCCGCCTTTGGCCTGATCGAGCAATTCTGCGCAGGCATCGCTACCCTGCAAAATTTCCTGCGCCCATGCGCGCATGGTTATGCTGTTATCGCCACGTAATAATTCCAGTGCCGGGTCGCGCCCGCTGTTCACAATACGCTTCTGATTTTCCTGCCCCTGATGAAATTCGCGCTCGTCAGTTTCCGGGCTGTCGCTCAATAAACAGTAAAGTAAAAAGGCATCCATCACCTGCATTTGTTCGATGGTAATACCAAGTGGTTCATAAGGATTTAAATCTACGCAGCGCACTTCCACATATTCCACACCGCGCAAACGCAGTGCTTGCAATGCAGTCTCGCCCCGTTCGGTCGTACGTTTGGGGCGAATGCTCGAATAAAATTCGTTTTCGATTTGCAGCAAACTGCTGTTGAGTTGCTGATAATTTCCTTCACTGTCTTTTACGCCGATTTGTTCGTAAGCCGGATGGCTTTGGGTAATCGCGCCGCACAGGGTTTTTAAATAATCACTTAGGTTGTTGTAATTCACTACCAGAGTTTTTTGCGCGTCACTTTGGTAGCCCAAATCGCCCATGCGTAGCGATGTCGCATAGGGCAAATACATGGTTTGATCTGCGGCGGGGAATGGCAGCAATTTGTGTGCGCGATTTTTTACAAAACAGGAGCAGACGGCGGGTGATGCACCGAACAAATAAATCAGCAGCCAAAAGTTACGGCGGAAATTGCGGATTAAGCCAAAGTAGCGTTCGGTTTTAAAATCCTGAAGTGATTGTTGGTTGCCGCTCTGTGTTTGCAGTACGCGCCAAAAATCATCGGGCAGACTGAAATTGTAGTGAATACCGGAGATGGTTTGCATGGAGCGGCCATAGCGATGCCCCAGTCCAACGCGATACACCGTTTTCATCTTGCCGCTATTGGATGTGCCATAACGCGCGACCGGAATTTCCGCATCGCTGCCCAGGGTGCAAGGCATGCTCGCGGGCCAAAGGCGTTCGCGGTTGCCGGCGAGTTGTTGGTAGGTGAAGCGGTGGATATTGTCCAGTTGCGCCAGCAGTGGCTCCACATCGGCGAAGGGCTCAGTAATAAATTCGAGCAGTGCTTCGCTGTAATCGGTAGTGATGTGGGGGTGCGTAAGCGCGGAGCCGAGCGCAGGCGGGTGATCGGTCTGCGCCATGGTGCCTTCTGGCGTCACGCGCAGGCTCTCTTTTTCCAAGCCGCGCAAAATCCCGCGCAGGCTCGCGTTGTTGGCTGGCTCAGCAAAGGTAGCGAGCAGTTCGCGCGATAAGCGCTGGTCAAAGCCTTGTGATACAGACACTTCAGATTCCTTTAGCTGCAAGAGCAATCAGGTAGGCCGCGGGGGCGTGAAAAACGGCACAAGAAAGATGGATAGAGTTTAGGTCAGGCCAGCCTGCAGCGCTGCGGATTCATCCGGTGCGCTGTGCGGAGCTGCCTGCTCCAGAGTTTCAAACAAATCCTTGCCTGCTTTGGGGAGCGGCTCTGGCATTAATTCCACGTCGATAATCGGCAAGCCTTTTTCGTTCGCATTGCAACTAAGGACTTTGATACGTTGCCGATAATCTTTGGAGCTGGCCTCAAACATCTGATTGATGGCTTCATCTTTGTGGACGGTTTTGTACAGTGCCGCCAGATCGCGCCCATCCAGCCAATTGTTTTGGCGACCGAGAAAAAGTTTGTCTTGGTTTTGCAGGATAAAAAGTTCGCTCATAACCCGATCAAGTCCTGATTGCCTAACATGGTGTAGGCGCCAATGTGGGGGTGATCGCGCTTAACTTCAAGGGCGATAAGCGGGGCGCCCTGGCCGATCGTGATTCAGAACAGGTACTTTTCAGCGCCAAATACAGACCCAAAATAAAAAACCGCCCGATAATCCGGACGGTTTTTTGTAGCTACGGATCAGTCGACCTTATTCAGTCAGTCGCAGTGAGCCACGTCAGAGCGGAAAATAAATCGCTTACTTCTTAATGCCTTCTACTTCCAATTGTAGTTGTACAGTTTGCGATGCTGGGCCCAAATCCATTTTCACGTTGAAATCTTTCAGATTGATGCTGGTTTCACCCGAGAAACCGGCGCGATAGCCGCCCCATGGATCTTTACCTTCACCGACTTTTTCTACGTCGATGGTGATGCTTTTGGTTACGCCGTTGAGGGTAAAGTCGCCAACGATATCAAATTCATCTTTGTTGTCGCCCACTACAATTTTGGTGCTAACAAAGGTTGCCTTTGGAAATTTTTCGACGTTTAAGAAATCACCGCTGCGCAAATGTTTATCGCGCTCTGCGTGGTTGGAATTTACGCTGCCGGTATCGATAGACACATTAACAGTGCTTGCTTCTGGCTTGGCTGGGTCATAGGTGAAGTCGCCAGAGAAAGTATCAAAACGGCCAGTCAATACACTGTAACCCAAGTGCTTAATCGCGAAATTAATCGAGGCGTGCGCACCTTTGGTATCGATCACATAGCTGTCTGCCAGTGCAGGCAAGCTCATTACGCCAACACTGCTAACAGCCAATGCCAGTAAAGATGTTTTTAAAGCGGATGGTTTAAACATGAATAAACTCCTGTGGGAATAATCAGTGTGACTGAAAAAAGTAAAACGGTTGATCGAACATTCGTTACTACAAAGTGGATTTTTTTACCGGTTTTAGCATGCGCACCAAAGTGCGGTCGCGCATAACAAAGTGATGGAGCAATGCCCCCGCAACATGAAGCACAACCAATATGACAATGCCCCAGGCTAAGTATTCATGCATCTCGCCAGCAAGATCGACATTCTGTGAACTGAGTTCAGTGAGTACTGGAAATTTTATGAGATTAAACATGCTTGCCGGTTGTCCTTCAGCGGTAGTAATTAAATAACCGCTGATCAGCACAATAAAAACAAATGCATAGAGGCCGAGTTTGACGAGTTTGGCGGCGAAATTTTGTGCGCGCTTGGCAGATAACTCTTCCGGCGTTGGATTAATAATCCGCCAGACGATGCGCACTAACATTAGCAACAGCACGACTAATCCCAAGCTGATATGTAATTCCGGCCCTTTGTGATACCAGTCATCGTAATAGCTCAAATCGACCATGTAGATGCCAAGGCCGAATAAAAACAATATCAATACCGCGCTGATCCAATGGATCGTGATAGAGAGCAAACCGTAACCGCTGCGGGAATCCTTTAACATGCCTTGCCTCGGGTTCTTATTGGTTAAATGCATCAAGTGATGCGGCGAAAAATAGAGTGGAATGAAGATAACAGTAATGCGCGTAAATTACAGTATCGCTAGAGTCTAGTGCGTTGGTGAAAAAATTGTAGCGATGCTGAGCTAAAGAAGGGTTTAACAGGATAAGTTATTGTTTTTCAGAAGCTTACAAAATAATTGCGCACCGCTGACCAAACGGGAATAGAAAACCAATCGAAATTTTCGTTGTTTATGATCAGTATTTCAGTCATTTGAAAGCGAATTTTTACACAGGGTGTTGTGTGTTTTTTAGTACTGGTCGCTTACGCCCCTGTTCATCGATGGCGACGTAAACATATTCGCCCTGTGTAACCTGACTCACTTGGTGGGTAAGAAAATCTTTAATCCAGACTTCTACTTTCACGCGAATTGACGTGTTCCCGATCCGCAGGGTGCTGGTGTAACAACTAATGATAGCACCTACCGGCACCGGTCGCATAAACACCATACTGCTGACCGCAACTGTAGTCACTCTGCCTTGCGAGACTTCATTAGCATGAATCGCCCCCGCGATATCCATCTGCGCCATCACCCAGCCGCCAAAAATATCACCGAAGGGATTGGTGTCGGCAGGCATGGTGATGGTTTGTAGGGCGATAGTGCCGGTGGGTGTTGCGTTAAATCTTTGCATGGGTTAATTCCGAAGATGGTTTACGCCATGAGTATAGCCTTACATTTGCTCCGGCAACCACGTCACTAACCCCGGCCAGATTGCCATTGCGCAGAGCAACAATAATTGCAGCGCGATAAACGGAATCACGCCGCGATAAATTTCACTGGTCTTGATGCTTGCAGGGGCTACGCCGCGCAAATAAAACAGCGCGAAACCAAACGGGGGCGTGAGGAAAGAGGTTTGTAAATTGACGGCGATCATAATGCCCAGCCAAATTGGGTCTACGCCCATGGCAAGTAATACCGGGCCGACGATGGGTACTACCACAAAAATTATTTCGATAAAATCGAGAATAAAACCCAACACAAACATCACGAACATGACGAGTAATACGGCAGTGAAAACGCCACCGGGTAGTTGGTTGAAAAAGTGGTGTACTAACTCTTCGCCACCGAAGCCGCGAAACACTAATGAGAAAAGTGATGCGCCGATTAAAATCATAAAAATCATGGCGCTGATTTGAATGGTGGAGCGGCTGACTTCGCGCAAGCGCGCGACATTGAATTGCTTTTTCGACAGCGCTAATAAGCAGGCACCGAGTGCACCAACGCCAGCGGCTTCGGTTGGGGTGGCGGCGCCAATTAAAATGGAGCCCAATACCAAGCCGATGAGTAGCATTACCGGCAACAGGCTCAGCAACACACGCAAATAGGAAACTTGCTCTTCTGTTTCATCGATTTGAACGCGTGGTATGACTTGCGGGCGTAACCAGGCGGTGAAAAAAACGTAAAGCATATAGAGTGCAACCAATGCCAAACCGGGCACTATGGCGGCGATAAATAAATCGCCTACTGAAATAGTTTTTGGGCTAAAAATGCCGAGTTTTAATTGCGCTTGTTGATAAGCGCTTGAAAGAACGTCGCCGAGCAGTACTAGCACGATAGACGGCGGAATAATTTGTCCAAGTGTGCCCGTTGCGCAAATAGTGCCGCAGGCAAAACTTGGGGCGTAACCGCGCTTTAACATTAGCGGCAGCGACATTAACCCCATAGTGACCACGGTTGCCCCGACAATTCCGGTACTGGCGGCGAGCATGGCGCCCACTAGCACGACCGAAATACCCAGTCCACCGGGCAAGCGCCCGCAGGCCTTGGACATATTTTCCAGTAAATCTTCTGCGAGCCGCGATTTTTCCAAAATGCCGCCCATAAACACAAATAGCGGCACAGCAACCAGCGTGTAATTGTTCATGATGCCGTACAGGCGCGAGGGAAAACTTTTTAATAAGTTAGGATCAAAAATGCCACCGACAATACCGAGCGCCGCAAATGCCAAGGCAACGCCGCCGAGCGTAAAGGCAACTGGGTAGCCCAGCATTAAAAAAATACAGATGGCAGCAAACATAAACAGCGGAATCAATTCGATTAGCATGATGATGTCTCCTGTGCGTCGCTTACTTGTTCAGGCGTTACATTCATCAGCACCAAAAGACTGCGAAGCAACTCAGCTATCGCTTGCAAGCTCACACTGAGCGCCATTATCGGTAATAAACTTTTTAATAAATACACACCGCCGATGCCGCCGGAATCGGCCGAGCCTTCATTAATTCGCCAGCTTTCCTGCACAAATTCCCAGCTACCCCAGCCAATAAAAATCATGAGTGGTAATGTCAGTAACAAACTACCCAGAACCTCGACCCAGGCGCGCGTACGCGGCGACATTTTTTTGTGCAGAATATCCACGCGCACGTGGCCATCATTTTTTAATGTGTATGCCGTCCCGAGCATAAAGACTGCGGCGTGCATGTAAGTAACCGATTCTTGAAGGGCGATAGAACCTATTCCAAATACATGGCGTAGACACACCACAATACAGGCGATGAGTACCATCAAACCGGTGAGCCAGGCAGTGCTAGTGCCGGTGAATTCGGCAATGGCATCGAGCCAACGAATAACAGGATTAAGCGATGTGATTGTGGGCGAGTTGTTCATGAGTAGGATTGTTAATCAAAATGGCGAAGCGGCGATTATACGTGAACCCATAATCGCCGCCCGGTTTTTATTGTTGTATGCAATGTGCTGTGCGGAAGTGTAATTACTGCAATCTGCCTAATTTGGCATTTGCTGCTTGGCCAATCTCACCGCCGCCTTGCGCTGCTTGTTGAAAATACTGTGCTGCTTGTGAGCGATTGCCCTTGGCGAGTGAAACTTCACCTAAATAGTAAGCGGCAAGTTGCGTTGGCAAATAGCGCTGGCTGGTGAGCAAATCTTTTTCGGCCATATCGTTTTTGCCCAGCTGGTTGTAGGCGATACCGCGAAACACGTAGGGTTTGAAATATTTTGGATTGGCCTGCACGGCGCGATCCAGTGCGCTAACGGCTTCGCTGGTTTTATCTTGCTGCAACAAGAGTTGGCCTTTCATCTCCCAGAATAAATTTTCTTTCGGTTGTTGGGCGATGGATTGATCAACATAGGTGAGTGCATCGATATATTTTTTATCGCCTGCCAACTTTTGCGCTTTTTGATAATTGGCGTAGGCTTTTTTATCTTTGGTGACTTGCGCCATGGCGCGTTGGAAGGCCTCTTTGTTGCGCACACCGCCGGGATATTTAGTGGCATGTTGGCGATTTTTACTCACGCGCTCGTGTGAGGGTGGATGGCTGGCAAACAGGCCTTCGAGAAATCCGGCATTTTTTCCTTCCGATAATTTCACAAAAATTTCCTGCAGTTCCACTGCCGCTTGCGCATCGTAGCCCGCTTTGGCCATGTATTTCATGCCCACTTCATCCGACTCCAACTCATGGTCGCGGCCGTACTTGGCCTGCCATGCTTGAGAACCAACCGCCAAAGCTCCCATACCCAACATGCCGTACTCAGGTTTTTTCTCGGCAATGGCGATACCTGCCAACAATACGCCTGCGCCCATCAATACATTTTGGGTTTGCTGTTGCGCGCCGTGGCGTGCGGCGGCATGCACAATTTCGTGTCCCATTACGGCCGCGAGTTGGGCTTCGTCTTCCAGATAGACCAACAGACCGCGGTTGATGGCGAGCTTGCCACCGGGCATCGCCCAGGCGTTGGGCACATCATTATTAAGTACCACAAATTCGTAGGGCAGATTGGGGCGATCGCTTACGGCGGCGAGCTTTTTGCCCACTTGCTGCACATAGGCGGTCAAGCCGGGATCAACCACGTATTGGCCGCCTTGGGATTGCTGTGCTGGTACGTAGTTTTGCACACCTGAGGCAATTTCTTGCTCGGGCGACATCAGCGATATCTGGCTTTTGCCGGTCACAGGGTTGACTACGCAGCCGGTGAGCGACCAGGCAAGGAAGCTGATCGCGAGAATGGGGGAAAGTAATTTCATAACAGGACTCCTTGAGACAGAGGCGGCTATAATGCCACATCTCTTTTACCACACGCTTTTTAATACAAGGTGAATGTCTTCCGATGAAATCCCTGCAAGTGATCGAACTTTTTGCCGGACTCGGCCCCGATAGCAAGCCGATTGTCGAACAACTCCATGTGCGCGAACTGGAAGATGGCAACTTCCAACTGGTGCAATCACCCGCGTTTGCCAAAGGTTTGGCCAGCGGCGATGTCGTAAAAATGCTTGCCGATACCCGCGAGTTTGATTTGGTACAGCGCAGTGGCAACTTGAGTGTGCGCGTGTTTAGCCGAAATGATATTCAGGCGCTGGGTGATGTGCTCACTGCTGAATTGGAAAAACTCGGCGGTGAGCTAGACCGGGAAACCCCGCGTATGTTGGTTTACTCCATCCATGTGAGCTGCGGGTTTAGTGCAATCGAAAGCATTTTAAATGAATATGTCGGGCGCGATGGCCAAAGTGCCTGGATGTACGGCAACGTTTACGACCCCACTGACGGCGAAACACCGCTCAATTGGTGGTTGGATCTGCTTAAACCCGAATAACGTTTTTTAATCTACGCTGGTATCGTCCCAACCTATGTTGCACCTTATTTCGCCCGCAAAAACTCTGGACTTTGAAACACCACCCAAGATTGCCGAATTCACCCAGCCGCAATTCCTCGATCACTCGCAAGAGTTGATCAAGGATTTGCGCCAGCTAACACCGCCGCAGGTTTCCAGTTTAATGAGCATCAGCGAAAAACTGGGCGAGTTAAATGCGCAGCGGTTTCTGGAATGGCACTTACCCTTCACACCGTCTAGCGCTAAACAAGCCGTGTTGGCTTTCAAAGGTGATGTCTACACCGGTATGGATGCGGAAAAATTTTCCAAAGCCAATTTCACCTTTGCGCAACAACATTTACGCATCCTCTCGGGGTTGTATGGCTTGTTGCGCCCGCTCGATTTAATCCAACCTTACCGCTTGGAAATGGGCACTAGTTTCGCTAATGCGCGCGGCAAAAATCTGTATCACTTTTGGGGCGATATCATCACTGATCAACTGAATCAGGAATTGGATGCCCAGAAAGAGCGTGTGTTGGTCAACCTTGCCTCCAACGAATACTGGAGTGCGGTGAATACCAAAAAATTACACGCTGAAGTGATAACGCCGGTATTTAAGGATCGCAAAAACGGCCAGTACAAAATCATCAGCTTTTTCGCCAAAAAAGCGCGCGGCATGATGAGTGCCTACATCATTAAAAATAAAATCAAAAAAGTAGAACAGATTAAAGCGTTTGATACAGCAGGCTATTACTACGACGAGCGCAGCTCGTCGCCGAAGGAGTGGGTGTTCCTCAGGGACGAGAGTTAAAAATTATCGCTGCCGCTTAAGTACCGCAATCACACCCACTGGTGCTCCAAAAAATGATCCAGGGCAAATACTCACTAATTCCCATCCGTCGCGCCCCAAACTATCCAACTGTTGAGTGAGTGCTTCTGCATCAATCGCGCCCGAAAAAAAACTGCGTTTTTTAAACGAAAGTGTTGTGTATTCCCAGCGCATTATTCATCCCCTTGTGGCTGTTGTTCGTTATCAATCTGTTCAATATCGGTGACGACTTTTTGGATTAATTTCACGCGCCCGCTTTTGACCAGCGCATCGCGCAACACAAATTCAATTTGTGCATTCAGGCTGCGCAGGTCGTCGTCCGCCCAGCGTTGCATAGCGGCGATGACTTGTTCATTGATGCGCAGCGGAAAGGATTTTTTAGTCACGCGCTCTCACCTTTGATTATGAGTAAAGTGTGCCTGTATTGATCACCGGTTTTGCTTGCTGATCACCGCAGAGCACGATCAACAAATTGCTCACCATGGCTGCTTTGCGCTCGCCGTCCAATTCCACTACGCCCTGCACTTTTAATTGGTCCAGTGCATCTGCCACCATGCCCACCGCGCCCTG
>CAIOHY010000280.1 GCA_903858205.1 uncultured Cellvibrio sp. | reverse complement strand
GGTACATTTAATTTACTTGGACTATTGATATTGGGTGGATTACTGCTGGTTCGTCGCGGCAATAAATAATCGCTAAAATTAACTCCCCATTCCCTCCGTATCAAGGGGGGCTAAGGGGGGATTAGTCTTTCTAAACTCCGCCGCTGACATCCCCGTATAACGCTTAAAAAACCGGTGAAATGACGACTTACTGTTAAAGCCGGATTCCAACAGAATATCCAGAATCGTCATGTCCGCGAACTGCGGGTCAAGTAACATTTGCTTGGCGCGATTCACGCGATACTCATTCACAAATTCAAAAAAATTCGTATTGAATTCTTTATTGATGATGCTGGATACCTCGCGAAAGTGGATTCCTACCTGCCGCGCAAAATCTTCAATATTCAAATTTTGTTTTAAATAGAGCTGCTGTTTTTCCATGGCATTGCGGATGCGTGCAATCGCATCGGGTGATATTTCAACCGGCGCAACCAGTTCTTTTTCTTTGGGTTTCTCTTTGGTTTCCAGCAATTGATGTGCATACAACAAGCTGTACACGAACAGTGCATTGACCAGTAAAAACGTGATGTAATTATCGAAGATGCCAAAACTATCCGCGATAGAAAAACTAACGGCCTGCCCAATGAGATGCACACTCAAGGACCAAAGCCAATTGAGCGCAAAACCCAGGGTTAGCAACAACAACCAATAAGGTCCTTGCAAACTTAAACTGGAATAAAATTGTTTGAGTTGCTGCTTGTAGCGATAAATTTCCAGCGCTGCCGCAAACGCGTAGACCACCGGCAAAAATTTCAGGTAATGCCATAAATAATGGGTGAGCATCACCGAATCTTCCGTATGTACGCTGGACAAAAATCGTAATCTGTCGCTATCCAAACCGCCCCAAAGCACCCATCCCACAACAACAAATAGATTCAACAAATGCAGCGCATCCTTCATCCGTAAGGAAAAATTCGCTCGCGTAATCGCGACTACATACAAATATAAGCACAGGCACTTACCCACAACTGCCGTAACCAACCCAAGTGACAAGGCCATTTTCGCGATTTCGCTGTGCAAACCAATATAGTCATTCCACAACAGCAAATTGCACAGCGCACTCGTACCCACGCACACAAAAAAACCCGCCAACAATCGCGATGCAATGATTTTTTGTTTGGACAACAACCATTGGAAAATCACCAGCAGCACACACACTGCCAGAGTCAGCACGAGGATAAGATCGTGAATATTGAACATGGGGGTTTTCATGAGGCAGTGTGAGTCTTTTTATTGTAGGTGGCTAAAGTCTAGCAGAGCCAATCGACAAAGTGCGTACCAATAACGACAACCAATACATACTGCTGGCGAGCCAATAAATCCAGCCCATCAATGCCCTCTAAAGTGTCTGTGTCCGTTTGAACCCTGCGATTTTGCGCGAGCCATGCGTGTCAGGCATATTCTTTACTACATCAACCAACAGATGCTGATGCGTTGGAACTAGACCCAACCTCAGCCCAAAGGGTTTAAACGCCGCATTAATCACACTCAAGCTTTGATCGCCTGTGTCGTTTTCAATATCGGATAACGTGCGGCGACTTAAACCTACTAGCACCGCATAATCACTCTGGTTCATGCCTAATATTTTTTTGCGCAATCGAGTAAGGATTTTTCCCTCACTGGTTTCACCTCTCAACAGTTCTTGCAAACAATTGCGCAAAAATGCCTCGCGCTCTAACGGATTAAGGTCTTTCATAGGCTGATTCATACTAATTGCCAGTTTCTTAATTTTTCATTGAGAAAATCAAATCCAAATGTGGGCTTCGCCAGCAGTTGCTCTGGGACTCCACGTGCAGCCAAACGCTCACGCAAATCCACCAGCTGCACTGCTAATTGTTTCAACTCGCTAATCACCCGCTCTGGCTCAACCAGATCACTCAAGGCCATTGCAATTGCATGCCAATCAAAACGCCCAGCCTCTTCGTAGGGGGAACCCCATGTGGTCGTTCGCGTGACGCCCTCCGGGTCTGCTTTCATAGGAGCAAAATCATAAATTGGCGACAACCAAATTCCCTGAGGTCTTTTGATTAATGCGGTATTGCGCCCATGGTTATCGGAGTTTCCGTAGACCACATTTAAGAAATCGCGCTTTACCCATTCGCACACAAATGCAGCGCGATCAAATTTTTTTCCTAATTCCTGTACAGCATACTGTTGTTGCAATATTGAAATTACGTCGCGCAATACAGAAAAATGGTTTAAAAAACTGCCTGGTGGTTTTGCGAGCAACGCGTAAACCGATTCCAAACCGTAACGCTTACATTTGCCCAGCTCAAAACCGACATCAAAGCGCGGCAGCCACAGCGATGGATACTGCTCGCCTTCCAGTAAACGCATGGACGCAAGATCAATCGTATCCATGCCCAATGAATGTAATTCGTGATAATAATGATACTCCGCACGCAAAATATCGCAGTCATCCTGTGTGCGTTTTCCGCGCGGAAATTTCACTAAATAATGCTGGTCCTGATTGGTATTATCGTCCTGCCAAGTATCTATCCAAATATCCTTGGGGAAGGAGTCATTTGCAAGCGACGCGCGCAGCAATAACTTCGGCGCTTCACCACCTGCACCTGTCGCACCACCGCTGGCGGCACCCATAGCTTGGGCGTATTCGAGGAAATCATTCTGTCGCTCGACAACATCGGCAAGCGAAAAACGCATGTGCGCCAATCGGCTGCCGGCTGGCACTACCGGCACGGCTTCTTTAACTCGCAAATTGCCCACAGGCGCAATGGTTCCACGCGCAAGTAATTGTGCATCTTGCTGCTTGGGGGATAGGTGGCCGATTCCTAAATGACTTACCCAATAACGGCGACTGGCACCGGCAGGCATTATGTCGTCCAGAAAGTTAAACCAGGGTTTAGCGCGATAGATCTGCATTAAATCGACGGGTAGACGCAGGCTGCAGGCCGCCAGGCCATCGCGCCCCAGATGTTCCAACGCGTAGGCCTGGGGGTGATAACCCAAAAGGCTTTCACCGGCATGACCTTGTTCAGGATTCGTCAGGGTCAGTTGTGCCGCATCACACCATTGACCTTCCACATAAGTTTGTATCGTGAGTTGCATCAAAAACCTTTATGAGCAATTTATTTCTCAAGTTTATCCATTTTTTATAGAAATGAGCAATATTCTTCTCTTTTAATGGTAGATATTCTCACATTGAGCAATATTTTGCACACCAATATCAACTCTATCAACTCGGGATTTGTTCGGAAAAACCTTGCTCAAGCCTAGATTAACTACATATACTTCTTTGTATATACGCTAACTCATATATTGATAACTGAAGACCAACATCCTTATGAATCCAGCTGAATTTAGTAAAACCCTCGCCGACCTCACCCGCGCGCGTATCGCGTTGTTAATTACACGTGAGAAAGAGCTGTGCGTATGTGAACTCACCTGCGCACTCGATGAAATCCAACCCAAAATTTCTCGCCATTTAGCACTCTTGCGCGAATCCGGTTTGCTCGCTGATCGCCGCCAAGGGCAGTGGGTGTATTACCGCCTGCACCCGGAATTGCCAACCTGGGTTACCAAAGCGTTAAAAACGATGCTCGATGCTAATCCGGAGTGGCTGGAAGAAAATCACCAACGCTTGTGTGAAATGGAAGACCGGCCAAACCGCTGCTGTTAAACAATCATTATCAAAAAATTATTTTTGCGAGAAACAACATGAAAAAAATTAAAGTCGGAATCAATGGTTTTGGTCGTATTGGCCGTTTGGCGTTACGTGCGAGCTGGCACTGGCCGGAGTTTGAATTTGTGCAAATTAATGATCCAGCCGGTGACGCTGCTACCTTTGCACATTTATTAAAATTCGATTCAGTGCAGGGTCAATGGGCACCGGAAACCCGCGCGGATGAGAATGCCATTTATATCGATGAAAAACGCATTGCTTTTAGCCGCAACAAAACCATTGCCGAAACCGATTGGAGCGGTTGCGATCTGGTAATCGAATCCAGCGGCAAAATGCGTGACGTGAAATTGTTGCAGGCCTATTTGGATCAGGGTGTGAATCGTGTTGTCGTGAGCGCGCCGGTAAAAGAACCGAGCGTATTAAATGTGGTGATGGGTGTTAACCAGCATCTGTTTGATCCAGCGGTGCATCGCATAGTGACTGCGGCATCTTGTACCACTAACTGTTTAGCACCCGTGGTAAAAGTGATTCACGAACAGCTGGGGATTAAACACGGCGCTATCACCACCATTCATGACTTAACCAATACCCAGTCGATACTCGATCAACCACACAAGGATTTGCGCCGCACCCGCGCATCCCACTCCAATTTAATTCCCACCAGCACCGGTTCTGCTACGGCAATTGCGGAAATCTTTCCTGAGTTGCGCGGCAAATTAAATGGCCATGCCGTGCGTGTGCCCTTGGCGACAGGTTCACTCACCGATTGTGTATTTGAAGTCGCGCGCAGCACTAGCGTTGATGAAGTTAATGCACTGTTAAAGACCGCGAGCGAAACCTATCTCAAAGATATTCTCGGCTACGAAACACGCCCACTGGTCTCCAGCGATTTTTGCGGCAATCCGCTTTCATCGATTGTTGATGCGCTTTCTACCATGGTGGTCAATGGCACTCTGGTAAAGATTTATGCCTGGTATGACAATGAATGGGGTTACGCGAATCGCACGGCGGAATTGGCGCGATTGGTGAGTTCGGTAAATTAATGTAGCCCGTATAAAGTGTAACGGAATACGGGGTTTTTTATGTTCGCAAAAATAGTCCCGTATTACGCTAGACTCCATACGGGCTACGCTGACAGGAAATATATGACCGCATCTTCTGCGATAAAACAATATGCCATAGTCACCGGAAACTATTGGGCCTTTACGCTGACTGATGGCGCGCTGCGCATGTTGGTGGTATTGCATTTTCATCAACTCGGTTACAGCCCTTTGCAAATTGCCGCGCTGTTTTTGTTTTATGAAATGTTCGGCATAGTGACTAATTTATTTGGCGGTTATCTGGGTGCGCGGATTGGTTTGAATCGCACTATGAATATCGGTTTGGCTTTGCAAGTTGTCGCGCTCGCACTGCTTGCCGTACCGACACACTGGTTGAGTGTGCCATTGCTGATGGGCGCGCAGGCGTTATCGGGTATCGCCAAAGATTTAAATAAGATGAGCGCAAAAAGTGCGATTAAATTGTTAGTGCCGGGTGATCAGCAAGGAAAATTGTTTAAATGGATTGCCTTACTTACCGGATCTAAAAACGCATTGAAAGGTGTCGGTTTTTTTCTTGGCGGCGCGCTGCTTGCAGTCTTGAGTTTCAAAGGTGCCGTATTAGCCATGGCAGCCGCACTTGCATTGGTATGGATTGCCAGTTTACTTTTACTCAAACAGGATTTAGGTAAAGCCAAAAACAAACCGAAATTTAGTGCGCTATTTTCCAAGAGTCGCGCCATTAATATTTTATCGGCAGCACGCTTATTTTTATTTGGCGCGCGCGATATTTGGTTTGTGGTCGCCTTGCCCGTTTTTCTCAGCAGCCAACTGCAATGGGATTTTTGGTGGGTAGGCGGATTCCTCGCCTGTTGGATAATCGGTTACGGCATAGTGCAATCTATAGCGCCCATTTTGTTGCGCACTAAAACAGCAGCGGCACCGAACGGCAGTGCGGCATTGCTCTGGTCGATATTACTGGCGCTGGGCACTGTACTTTTGGCATTAGCACTGAACAATGCCGAACTGATGGATATGTCTGTTTCCACAGTGTTAATCATTGGTTTGATTCTGTTTGGTATTTTGTTTGCGATTAATTCATCACTGCATTCTTATTTGATTGTCAGTTACGCTAAAGATGACGGTGTTTCACTCGATGTTGGTTTTTATTATATGGCCAATGCCATGGGGCGTTTAATCGGCACTATTTTATCTGGCTGGATTTATCAAAGTGCGGGCTTGGTTGCCTGCTTGTGGGTGTCGGCGATATTTATCACGCTTACTGCGGTAATCTCAATTGGTTTGCCGCGTCACCATCAACCCGAAGCGCACTAGAGGCTGTTATGAGTGAAATAAAAACCTGTAACACCGACTGTGGATCTGCTGCGGACATATTAAATCGCGCCTGCTTTTGCAAAACCCTGAAGCGCGACCAACTGCTGGCGAGTTTGCAAGCTCAGTCATTGCCTGCCGAAGTATTGCAGCACTTCGAACAATTGTTTTCCAACACCGCGGTATTTATCTCCCCTACACAATGGCAACAACTGCAATTACTCGTGCACGCCGTAACGCGCGTTACGGCGTTGAGTAATTATCAACACAGAGTATTAGCGCAAGCACCTGCCATCGCTCAACAAGTATCACCCATCTCCGGTGTGTTTATGGGTTTTGATGTTCACTTGAATGAAAGCGGGCCGCAGCTTATTGAAATCAATACCAATGCCGGTGGCGGCTTTTTAAATGCGATACTACTCAGCGCACAAACCGCTTGCTGCAATGCAGCGGGTGATTTTCCACAGCTGTTGCAGCCGCAAGTGGAAGCTGAATTTATTGCCATGTTTAAACGCGAATGGCAAATGGCTCGCGGCGATCAAACACTACGCTGCATTGCACTGATCGACGAAAACCCCAGTCAACAATTTCTCTATCCGGAATTTTTGTTGGCGCAGAGTCTATTTGAGCGCGCCGGTATTAAAACCTTGATTGTCGACCCACAAGAACTAAGCTTTGTTGACAACACATTATTTTATCAACAACAAGTGATTGATCTGGTTTACAACCGCCTCACCGATTTTTCATTGGCGCAGCCGAGTAACTTTGCATTGCGCTGCGCGTATGAAAACAATGCCATAGTGCTTACCCCAAATCCCCGTCATCACGCACTTTATGCCGACAAGCGCAATTTAGTATTGCTCAGCAATGAAAAAAATCTCAGCGAATTCGGTGCAAGCAATGAGGATATAAAAACTCTCCTCGCAGGAATTCCCCATACCCAAATTGTCCGCGCTGATAACGCCGAACACTTGTGGCAAGAGCGCAAGCATTTATTTTTTAAACCCGCCACCGGCTACGGCAGCAAAGCGGCGTATCGTGGCGACAAAATTACCAAACGCGTGTGGGATGAAATCCTGCAGGGTGATTATGTCGCTCAACAACAAGTTCCACCGAGCGAACGCGGAATTTTGGTGGATGAACAAGAGATCGCCTTAAAGATGGATATTCGCGCCTATGTTTATGCCGGTGAGATTCAATTATTGGCAGCGCGTTTATATCAAGGCCAGACAACTAATTTTCGTACCAACGGCGGGGGCTTTGCGCCGGTGTTTGTGGCGGAGTGAGTGCGGTGTAATTGTCTACCCACGATGTTTTTACCGAAGTTGCCAACGCAATATTCGCCGAGGTTTCTATATCTTTGTAGGCTATGCACTCGCAAGCAATTCTGCTTAAAAGAAATGCGATTACAGATCATAGAACTTCCGCTACCGCCAACACATGCGCTATCAAACTCCCGTCCCAATAAAACTGGTAATGCCCCGCTTGAATCGCCGGTGGGGTTAGGGCTTTAGGGCGCAAAGCCGCGATGCATTCGCCACCGGCATGGCGAACCGATTGATACAAAATTCCCATTTCGTTTTGCGCTTTTAGTTGTCGTCCCAAAGCTTGCGCGTAAAAAAAACTGTCTGGATTGTGTACTTGCGGATCAGCGCGAAGATCGACTAGCCGAGTGTGCAGTTCGCAGGTATAGCAGCGCATGGTGAGGATTTGCGGTGCCTCATTAGTAGCGTGTAAAAAGCGCGCCCGGCTAAAGCGCGATTCGGCAAGTGCAGTTTCCAAATTTAAACCGGCGTAGTAAATGCCGAAATTGCCATCGGTAAAACGGCTGGCAACACCGGTGTGGGTGAAGGCGGCCATGATCGCGGTGGTACCCGGCCCGCTCACCCTATCTTCGGGGGCGACCAAGGCAATGTTGCCTGCTTGATCTTGCAGGCGATCATTGGTCAGGCTTTCGAGTGCGTAAGCAGCCTCAAGCTCGGTGGGATCGAGCAGGTTTTCAAACAGGGCGATGGGTGGGAAGTGGCTGGGAATAAGGCGATAAGTATTGCTGTGAACTTCCTTGTGGGTTATCGATTTTGTCATCAAACATAAACCTCGCCACGCCAGGCATCCAGGTAGCGGCGTACATCCACCAAATCCACCACGCGCCCGGCCAACATGCGCTCCAAAGCTGAGGCGCCGCCAAAATCACGGTTGGGTTTGCGCACCCAGTTTTTCCATTGAGCAGGATCAGCAAACAAGAGCTGCACCGCTTTGTAGATTCCAGCGAGGTAAGACAAGCGTTCAAGTGTGTCTTTGCCCAATTTGATCGGCTCGCCTGTCGCTAATTTCTGCCGCCAGTTGTGCAAGGTGGTGCGTGTGCCGAGTCCGGCAAGGGTGCAGCGCTGCTCATCAGTAAGGCTCCATTCCTCTGCAATACCAAAGAAGAGTTTCACTGCTACACGGCTCATTTGGGCTTCATCAATGG
>CAIOHY010000279.1 GCA_903858205.1 uncultured Cellvibrio sp. | reverse complement strand
TGCAGAGCATCTGAGTGAGCGACACTAATCGCTTGAGTTTGGCGCGTGTTATTGTGAAGGACTAACTGTGCTACGTTGTCCGTCATGTCAACGAGTAATTGATTGCGTTGCTTTTGGGTAAGATCGCCATTGGCAACTATCTCGTTTAATAAAATTTTGACATTCACTTCATGGTCAGAACAATCAACACCACCAGCGTTGTCGATAAAATCGGTGTTACAAGCACCGCCATTCAGACAATACTCTATGCGCCCGCGCTGGGTCATACCCAAGTTGCCACCTTCGCCAAATACTTTGCAGCGCAACTCGTCGCCATTAACGCGTAAGCTGTCGTTGGCTTTATCGCCCACCTCGGCGTGGGTTTCGGTGGTGGCTTTTACATAGGTTCCAATACCACCGTTCCAAATTAAATCGACCGGCGCCTTGAGCAAGGCATTAATTAACTCGGTCGGCGTAAGACTTTCTGCATCAATCGCAAAACAGGTACGCATTTGCGCAGAAATAGCGATGGATTTTGCATTGCGGTTAAACACGCCCCCGCCTTCGCTGATTAACGTTTTATCGTAATCATCCCACGTAGTTTTTGGTGTAGTAAACAAACGCTGGCGCTCAATAAAACTGCGCGCTGGATCCGGGTTAGGATCAATAAAAATATGCTGATGATTAAATGCCGCGACCATCATGATTGCTTGCGACAACAACATGCCATTGCCAAATACATCGCCCGCCATATCGCCAATACCCAGCACGGTAACTGGCTCGGTTTGCACATCGATATTTTTTTCGCGGAAGTGTCGTTGCACTGAAATCCATGCACCCCGCGCGGTAATACCCATGCCTTTATGGTCGTAGCCTTGGCTGCCGCCTGAGGCAAACGCATCTCCAAGCCAGTGATTGTATTCAGCAGAAATGGCATTGGCGATATCAGAAAAACTCGCGGTGCCTTTGTCCGCAGCCACCACCAGATAGGCATCGTCCTCGTCGTACCGAATAACATTTTTAGGTGCACAGATACTGCCATCAATAAGATTGTCGGTTAAATCCAACAGACCGCGAATAAGCCACTGATAGCATGCAATGCCCTCTTGCAATTGCTGTTCGCGGTTAGCATTAGGCGGCATTTTTTTACACACGAAACCACCCTTGGCACCGCTGGGAACAATCACCGCATTTTTCACTTGCTGTGCTTTTACCAGACCCAGCACTTCCGTACGGTAGTCTTGTAAACGATCAGACCAGCGCAGCCCGCCACGTGCCACTTTACTGGTGCGCAAATGCAGACCTTCCATGCGCGGCGAATATACAAAAATTTCAAATAGCGGGCGCGGTGCAGGAATATCCTGCAATTTGCGCGGAGAAAATTTGAGTGAAAGATAGGGCTTGTTATTGCCTTGCGTATCCATTTGATAAAAATTCGTCCGCAAGGTGTTATCGATTAAAACAAGGAAGCGACGAATAATTCGGTCATCATTGAGATTTTGGACCGAGTCCAAACGCACAAGAACATCCGCACGCAACGCGGCAATTCGCGCTGGCGTTTTTTCGTCTACCAAATCCGGATCAAACTTGAGCCTGAATAATTCAACCAGTTTATGGGTAATCTCAGGTTGATTTACTAATGCAACCGCCATATAGGTTGCACTAAATGGAAACAAAGTCTGGTGCATGTAAGCAGAGTAAGCGCGCAACATGACGACCTCGCGCCAGCCTAACCCGACGGTAGTAATCAGCGAGTTGAACGCATCGCTATCGGCCTGGCCATGCCATATCGCCGCAAAGGCACTCATAAAATGTGCTTCGAGTGTGGCTAAATCAATGTTGTTGGAAAATTGATGGGCAAGTTTGAAATCGTGCAACCAAAACAATTTTCCTGACGCCGTCTTGATGTCATAAGTGCTTTCGCTCACTACGCGAAAACCGAGATTTTCCAATACTGGAATCACATCGGATAATGCCAGCGTCGTATCGCTGTGGAAGATTTTAAACTGGACAAACGCGCCTGGCGCTCCCAACTGCGAGTGGTACATACTCAGCGCAATTTTTTGCTTGTGACCGTATTCGTAAGCGTCGTTTTCAGTAGGAGAATCTTTCAACAACTCTGCAATCGAGTGAATATCCTCAACCGCGATGGGTGCATCGTATTGCTCTTGATAAGCAGCTGAAAAAGCATCGCGATATTCACGCAATAGTTGCGCGCTTACTTCTTCGCCATGGGCCTCCAACAATGCCGTATGTAAATAATCCTCCCAGGAGCGGGTGATATTCACTATGCCGGCCTGCAAGGTCGCCACATCTACTTGCACTGGCACATTGCTGCCCAATTTAAATACCAGATACACGCGGGCGAGAATAGATTCAGAAAAATAGGTCGTAAACTGGCTTTCATGGGAACCGATGGCATTACCGATTAATTGCTGAATCGCCAAACGCACCTTGGTAGAAAAATAATCGCGAGGGACATAAATAACAAAATTAATAAATTTTCCAAAGGGATCACGCCGCATAAATAGGCGCACCATCGAGCGCTCATTGATTTGCGCCACGCCCACCAGGGTTTCATAGAGTTCGGTGCTGCTGCCTAAAAATAACTCGTTGCGCGGAAATGTTTCTAATAACTGGCGGAAACTTTTTCCGTCGTGACTCGCCTCATCCAATCCGGTACGCGCAAATATTTTGGCGACTTTCGTGGCAATAAGCGGAATATCACTGGGATTCATCAAATACACTTCTGATGTATAGAGCCCGAGAAAACGTGCTTCGCCGATGACTTCGCCCTGTGCATTAAATCGTTTAACCAAAACATAGTCTGAATAGGCATTGCGATGCACACGCGCACGCGCCGAGGATTTGGAAAACGTCATTACCTGGGGTGCGAGGTGAAAGCGCGCCATACCTTCATTAAACTGATCCACTGGTAGCGAGGGGCTAGCCGCATTATCGCGCAACTTAAACACACCCAGACGTTGACTCGCTATTTCGCAGAGGGTCTTCTTACCGTTAACGTCTTTAAATTCATATTCGGCATAACCCAGAAAAGTAAATTTATCTTCCGTAAGCCAACGTATAAAGGCTTTGGATTGCTGGATATTCGCTGCAATAAGCGCCTGATTCGCAAAATTGAGATTTTGCTCCACTGCCAGCGCCGCTGCTCGTATCGGTTGATAATCATCAACAACACACTCAACTTCGGCCAAAATAGAGAGCAAACTCTCGCGAATATTCGATAGCTCTGCTTGGTCTGAATGTGCGCTGATCTCCATCACAATCACCGCTTCTTTCGTGGAGCGATCCGCTGGATTTTGCGCAGGCGATCCACTTTCCCCATCGCTTAATTCGACAAGTTTATGGCGCGGATCGCGCACCAGATTTAGCACCGTACTCTTGATGGTGTAGATGGCAATATTGCGTCGATTTAACTCGATACGAATGGAATCGACCAAAAACGGCATATCGTTTTGCAACACCACCAAGGCAGTGTGGGGGCAGATCCAGCCATCCTCTGCAAGACTGGGATTAAACAATCGCACCTTGGGCTGTTGCCCGTCAAAGTCTTGAATAAATTGCCACCATTGATAGAGGCTCCCGAACACATCGCTCAAGCGCCGCCCAACCAATTCTTCCAGCGGATAGTGGCTGAAAAACTTCTTCGCCAATCGCTGCAGCGAAGCCAGTTCTGCACCCGCCAATTTGGATGCGGCATAATGATTAAATTCTTCTAAAAATTCGGCGAGCTTGTGCTGACTGACCAAAGGACTGTTCACAGTTTGAACTCCTGCAAAGACGAAACCGGTGTTCTTTAAGACTAGTCGAAAAATTGCGATAAACAGTTGAAATTGCAGGGAACCGTCACCACCTTGCGCAGTCTATCAAGCACTTTTGCTGCGCTGTCTATCCCCTTTGCGATTCGCCAGCGTTGATTCAACCCATAATTGCTACCCAAACAGCGAAAAGGTATTCAACCATATGCAGGCTTTCCAACAGATCCAATCATTGAACACATGGCTGAATGACCAAATTATCGGCCAGGAACATCTGACCCAACGTCTTCTGATCGCCCTGCTTGCGGATGGCCATTTGTTGGTAGAAGGCGCCCCCGGCCTCGCTAAAACCAAGGCGATCAAAACCTTGTCGCAAGCCATCGAAGGTAATTTCCACCGCATTCAGTTCACGCCGGATTTGCTGCCTTCCGATGTCACGGGTACCGACATCTACCGCCCCGAACAAAACCGCTTTGAATTCCAACCGGGGCCGATTTTCCACAATTTGGTATTGGCCGACGAAATCAACCGCGCGCCCGCCAAGGTGCAATCGGCACTGCTGGAAGCCATGGCCGAGCGCCAGGTGAGTGTGGGCAGCAAAACCTATCCCCTGCCCGGCCTGTTTATGGTGATGGCGACCCAAAACCCCATCGAACAAGAAGGTACCTACCCACTGCCAGAGGCTCAACTCGACCGCTTCTTACTGCATGTGGTGGTGGATTACCCGAGCATCGAAGCCGAGCGCCGCATTTTGCAGCTCGCGCGCAATGAAGCAGCTTCAGTTGCCGCTGCGCAACCCGAGATGATTACTCAAGCCACTATCGAGGCAGCGCGCAATCAAATTCTGGCGATTTACATGGCCGACAATGTGGAGGACTACATAGTCCATCTGATCAACGCCACCCGCCGCCCCGCGCAATACTCTGCAGAGCTGGCCGGGCTGATCGAATACGGTGCCAGTCCGCGCGCGACTATCGCACTGGATCGCTGTGCCCGCGCTCACGCCTGGTTAAATGGCCGCGATTTTGTCAGCCCAGATGATGTGCAAGCTGTCGTTCACGATGTATTGCGTCATCGCCTGATTTTAAGTTTTGAAGCAGAAGCTACGGGCACCACACCCAATCACGCGATTGATAAATTGTTGGCCGCCGTGCCACTGAGCTAAGCGGAACGCAATGCTATGAGCCATTTGCAGCAAGACTTGAATCCGCGTGGTGCTTACACCGAACTCGCTGCGTTATTACGCTGCCGATTTGCCGCGCAGGATTTAAAACTTTTTGCCCACCAACCGGCGCGCAGTTTGTTGTCTGGCGGTGAGCGCACGCGTTTCCGCGGGCGCGGGATGGATTTTGAAGAAGTGCGGCTCTACCAGCCAGGCGACGATATCCGCTCCATCGATTGGCGAGTCACGGCGCGCACGCAAGTTGCACACACCAAAATTTTTCGCGAAGAGCGCGAGCGCCCGGTATTTATGTTGGTCGATCAGCGCTCACCCTTATTTTTTGGCAGCACGCGCTGTTTTAAATCCGTACTCGCAGCACACATTGCGGCACTGCTCGGCTGGGCTGCACTTGCCAACGGCGATCGTTTAGGCGCGTTAGTGTTTGGCGATTACAACCAGCGCGATGTGCGTCCGCGTCGCAGCAAACATGCTGTATTGGAATTGTTGCACCAATTGCAAGATTACAATCACCGTTTAACTTCACCGATCACCACCGCGCCAACACAATTACCGTCGGGCCAACTACAAAAACCCAATTCCTTGAATGACATGCTCGCCGACGCGCGCCGCATTGCAAAACCCGGCTGCGCGTTATTTATCATTAGCGACTTCCACGATTTGGATAACAACGCCGAACAACAGTTATTTGAACTAGCACGGCACACCGATGTAACACTGATTCACGTCTACGACCAACTCGAACGCCAGCTTATTAGCAATTCGCCATTAACGATTAGCAATGGCCGCGAGCGTTTGCAACTCGCCGCAAACGAAAAAGCGTTTCAGCACGCTTATAAAAATCAATTCGACCAGCACCTCACTTTGCTCACCACTATTTGCAAACGCTTACGCATCCCACTGCTGAGTTACGCTACGCAAGATGATATTCAGGATGGCTTGCGCAAAGCCTTTGGCCGAAAAAAATAATGTCTATTTACGATTAACACTCTATGCAATCTCCTTCTATGCAACCGCAGGCTTCTCCACTAGATCAATTAGCCGACATCCATTTGCCCGACGGCGTTAGCTGGTGGCCACTCGCACCCGGCTGGTGGATATTGCTCGCGTTACTAGCAATCGCCATTGTTGGATTCTTTATTTGGCGCAACCGCAAACAACAAAATTACTATCGCGTTATCGCCCAGTATCAACTCGCGGGTATTTATGCCGACTACCAACAAACACAAGATGCTGGAGCTTATTTACAAGCGCTGAGCCAGCTATTGCGCCGCACTGCACTTACCGCTTACCCAAACAGCTTTAAGGCCAGCATAAAAGGCAAGGACTGGTTAAATTGGCTGGATTCAGTTTGCCCTGCAGCAACTGACAAATTTTCGGGTGAAATCGGCCAGAGTCTATTAAGCAGCGCCTACCAAAAAAATCCGCAAGTCGATGTGAACGAATTACATCGCCTCAGCTCAGAGTGGATAAAACTTCATCACAATTATCGCCAACGCATTCCTGCACCGAAGAAACTAAAAACAAACGCGGAGGCCAATCATGTTTGAAATGCAATGGCCATGGCTACTCGCGCTTGCGCCTCTCCCATTTTTAATGGGTTTTATAGCGCCCAAAAAAAGAATTGAAGCTGCACTGCGCGTACCTTTTTATCAACACGCCAGCAAAATCGCACAGCAAAATCGTTTGGGTGCAAGCAAACGCCCAGCAAAATTATTATCGCTCTGGGCAATATGGCTCAGTTGTTTATTCGCTGCCACGAATCCGCAATGGGTGGGTGAACCTACTAGCATGCCTTCGAGTGGTCGCGACTTATTAATGGCGGTCGATATTTCGGGCAGTATGGAGCAGACCGATATGGTCGCTAATGGTCGCAAGATCACGCGACTAATGGCAGTGAAAAAAGTTATTGGTGATTTTGTTACGCGCCGCACTACTGATCGTTTGGGATTAATTCTGTTTGGTGCACAAGCCTATCTTCAGGCACCACTCACCTATGATCGCAATACCGTTAATCAATTATTACAAGAAGCACAAATTGGTTTTGCCGGACGCGAAACCGCAATTGGTAATGCAATTGGCCTTGCGGTAAAACGCTTGCGCGATCGACCCGATGCAAGCCGCGTATTAGTAGTGCTCACCGATGGTGCCAATACTGCCGGCGTACTCGCGCCCGACAAAGCAACCGAGCTTGCGCAAAAAGCGGGAATTAAAATTTACACCATCGCTTTTGGTGCAGAATCCATGGAAGTGCCGGGCATTTTTGGCTCACGCACGATCAACCCTTCTGCCGACCTTGATGAAGGCACCATGATGGCCATTGCTGAAAAAACTGGCGGAAAATATTTTCGCGCACGCGATCTGGAAGAGCTCGACAGTATTCATCGCGAATTGGATCGGCTTGAACCCATTGAAATGGAGGCAGAAACCTTTCGCCCTGTACAAACATTATTTTATTGGCCACTGGCATTTGCGTTTGCCATTAGCTTGCTTTTTGCCCTCACTCATATTTGGCAAGGGCGCAACACTCAAGTAACCGGCGCAGCTACAACAACCAGAGCGGAGGTTAACTGATGCCCGAGTTGGATTTAGTAATCAGCCAATTTCATTTTCTGCGCCCCTGGTGGCTGGCAGCACTGGTGCCAGTAATTATTGTGGTACTCCTTCTCTGGTACCAAAAACACAACGCACGCTCCTGGCAGCAAATGGTTGCACCGGAATTGTTGCAATACCTGCTCGATGGCCAAACAACACGGATTCGCCCTTGGCAACTCATCACACTCTTGCTTGCATGGATCATCGGCTGCGTTGCTCTCGCAGGCCCCAGTTGGGAAAAACGTCCGGTTGCCGTTGAACAAAATCAACAGGCATTAGTATTGTTGCTCGATCTATCGCCCTCAATGATGAGTGAAGATGTAAAACCATCGCGACTTGTACGCGCGCGTTTAAAAATTGCCGATTTGTTGCGTTTGCGAAAAGATGGCCAGACAGCGCTCTTGGTTTACGCTGGCGATGTTCACGTCGTCACCCCATTAACGGACGACACCGAAACCATTAACAATATTATTCCTGCACTGCACCCGAATATCATGCCTGCGCAGGGCAGCAACACCGAAGCAGCCGTTGAGCATGCGATTCAATTGTTGAAAAATGCTGCTATCACTCAAGGCGATTTATTATTGATTACCGATGGCATCGACAAGGAAGCGCAATACAACATCAGTGAGATTATGAATCGCGAAACCCAATACCGGTTATCCATTCTCGGTGTCGGCGGTACTGCTCCCACGCCTATCCCGAGCAGTAAAGGTGGCTTTGTGCGCGACAACAAACGCAACATAGTCACTACCCAGCTCAACACTGGTGAGCTACAAAATCTCGCCAACCAAAGCCGGGGGCGCTATCGCACCTTGGCCAGCAATAGCAGCGATATAGATTATTTAATGGATTTACCCACACCGAAAAAAGAAGAAACCCAGCGGGTCGAGCGCGATTTTGATAGCTGGTATGACCGTGGCCACTGGCTAGTGTTACTGCTCCTGCCAATTATTCTTTACTGTTTCCGCCGCGGAGTGCTGTTGTGTTTTCTGTTAATACCTTTGGCGGGATTAACTCCCACAAAAAGTTACGCATTTGGCTGGGATGATTTATGGAAAAACAAAAACCAGCAAGCCTACGAAAAATTGCAGCAACAACAGGCTGCAGAAGCAGCGCAACAATTTGATCAACCGGATTGGAAAGCCAGCGCCCAATACCGCGCAGGTGATTACGAAGAAGCCGCGAAAACTTTTGCCCAGTCTGATAGCGCGGAAGCACATTACAATCGCGGTAATGCTCTGGCCAAAGCCAATAAATTGCCCGATGCAATCAAAGCCTATGATCAAGCATTAAAAAGCAATCCCGACCTTGAGGACGCAAAGAAAAATCGCAAATTGGTAGAAGACTTGCTCAAACAGCAGCAACAAAACCAAAATCAGCAAGATCAAAACAAAAACGATCAAGACAAAAAGGACCAAGAACAACAGG
>CAIOHY010000278.1 GCA_903858205.1 uncultured Cellvibrio sp. | reverse complement strand
TTTCAGGAGCGCTGCAAGACGGCGGGAGAGAAGATTTATCGGACGGCGGAAGATGTGGAGGGCGTGTTTCTGATGAAGCTAAGGCCATTAGGTACGAATCATGGGGATCAGTTCAAGCTGGATGATCCCTATGGGCGTGATCTGGATGGCGTTGGCTATATTGAATCATTCGCCAGAGGTAGTTACGACACTATGCGATCGCCTAACCCTCGACCTGGTTGGCCCTCGCGAATTGGCTATTTGTACGTCGAAGCTATTGATCCTGCTGACGGTAAGCGTTACCGATATACGGGATCGGTCAGAGAAGTCGAAGAGCGTCTATCGGGGTTGAGTGGTGGGGGCACTGTAAGAATTACTAAATTTGCGCTGGATAAAACACCAGCGCAGGGATCGCAACCGCGTTACGGGGTTACCTACGAAGACATTTCAACGCGTGAAGAGCGCGAATACTGGATTGCAGGTAGTTCTTTAAAAGTCATTAATCTCATAACCAAAGAAGTGATGGCCGAGCGCATCGGCTACATGATGGATAGGGGGCAGGGTAATACGTCAGGGGGCCGGTCTCCGTGGCTTTTTGCAGCAAGTTCCGCTTGCCCCGATTTCCATCGTTTTCCGAATCCAGTTGTCAGCGTCCCTGGGGCGTCTGCGCAGATCCGTCAAACTCAGGATTTTGTTGAAAAAGTTTTACTGCCAAAGGTAGGTAAATAATTATGCCAGGTCCAGCGGTGACTGATTATCTGAAGTATGTAAGTTTGCAGTTGGCGGCAGAGGCGTTCTTGGTGTATGCCGATCAGGTTCCAAAAACAGGGTCTGATCTTCGCAAAGCTTTGGAAGATGGCAACTTGCGTTCCTCCAAATTCACCCAACCCCAAGCCGAAGATTTCAACAAGCTTTGGCAAGTGGTAGATCAATGCCCTAACACCCCAACCGGTTTTAGCGGCACGCTCTTCAGGGCGATAAAAGATGATGCGGCTTCCGGTATCCACAAAAACGACCTCGTAGTTTCCTTCCGTTCCACCGAATTCATTGACGACTCCGCGCGCGATAGCGAGGGGACGGACAAAATGGAGATTGCCAAGGGTGGCTTTGCGCTGGGGCAGATTGCGGATATGGAGGCGTGGTATTCAAAGCTGACTCAAAGCGGCGGGCCGTTGGAGGGCAAGAGGTTTGCAGTGACGGGCTACAGCCTGGGTGCGCATTTGGCGACGGTGTTCAATATTTTGCACGGCAAGGACATCGACCAGGTCGTGACCTTCAATGGAGCCGGTATAGGGCAGATAGGCAAGGGCACGCTGGCGGGGATGGTGGAGCGCTTTCAAAGTTTGCTCATACAGGCCGGTTTCAGCAAAAAGGACGGGGTGGCAGAAAACCCGGACGGGCTGAAATCGCTGTTTCAGTCAGAAGCGGGGCAAAGGGCTTATCTGAAGTTGCGCGAAGCCCTCAAGGCGTCAAACGGAATCCTGACGACGTCGATGAAAGATCTCGTCGCCAACGAAGCATCGCTCATTGATAGTGAAAATCAGCATTGGTTGGAAGACCGTGAGCTTCTCATTGGAGCAGAAGGCGCGCTGACGCGCGCGCTGGATATTCAGAAATACGCTGCGGATGTCACCAATTTATCCTCTGGAGATGAATCGCCGGGGCCCAAAAAGATCGAAAGCAACGAAATTCTGGCTGCTCGCCTCGACTATCAGCTCGCCATATTGACGACACAGACTGAATTCAAAACCGTAGGTATCAACCTGGTTGGTGATGCTAAAGAATTAATTGTTTCAGGAGGGCTGCAAAAAAAATTCGGCTCACCGAAACTTGATAACCAGTTTGATGTGGTTGGTTGGGAGTTTTCCTCGCAGAAGCCGTCGGCGGTAGTCGCGCACTCGCTTTGGCATTACGGAACAGATGCAAAGGTCTTTATCGAGGACCAGCCCAATTGGCGCGGTGGCATTCTTGGCACTGCGTTCGCTGCCTCGCTGGCAGCGGGTGGTTACCGCTTACTAGTGAATAATTTTACCCAGAAGGATTTCGGCGACGACCACAGCCTCGTCCTGCTGGTCGATAGTTTGAATACCCAGAATGCGTTGTTACAACTGGTGCCAACGACGATGCGTGCGCAATTGGGGGAAACACTCAACTCTATTCTCAAAAATGCGTCGTGGCGGGAAGCGGAAAACGGTGCGTTGCTCTCAGGCGATGAACAGGGAAAAGCCGAAGGCGATGTTCTCGAAAACGTCGCAAATGCTCTTGCCGATTTAATTTTGGGCCCGCAGCCAAAGGCGGGCCGCTTGATCGGCAACCCCAATGGCAATACCTGGGCGCTGGTAAATCCTGCCGCCGACAGTACTTACGCGGGGCGCGAAAATTTGTATACGAAGCTTGCCGAGATCACCGCTACAGCCGGAGGTGACACTTACGGGAAATTGGCGGGCCAACTCAAGCTGGCTGCTAGCGCGACAAATCTTGTAAAGGCGGCGCGCGAGGATTTTGGCGCGTTTGCCGCGCTCTATAGCCTAAGCCCTTTTGTGTTTTCCATTAAAGATACCGTCTTGACGGAGGCGGTTGGGGCGGCCT